>QHYF01000058.1 GCA_003224075.1 Acidobacteriota bacterium | reverse complement strand
AACGCCAGTCCAGCAGAGGCTTTCCCCGGGTTGCAATTCGGACTGAGCGCGGAGCTGAGCGTCACCAAGATCCATGGCGATTCTCCTTTTGCTGCGTCGCGGAATGATGCACTCCCTCAATTTTAGAAGCGTTTCGAGGAGCCGCCTATTAGCAGATTGGAACAAAAAGGTCAGGTGCCCAATCGACCAAGGGAAGGGGGACAAACCGAGTTCGCGGAGTTCAAGAGTCGATTGCGCAAGCGAGAACGGAAGCTGGAACTGCATTCGCGCGCCTTGGGGTAGCACTTTCGAGGAATCGACGAAGAAAGTTTGGAATCGACGTCGGCAAGTTAGGTTATGCTCACAGACAACTATGGCCCGCCATCCTGGTCCGGAGCGCCGACGCAAAGGACGCCTGAAGCTCCCACAAGTTGTGCGCGTGAGGCCTTCGGACGCCGATTTCCACGACTTCGACGAGATCTTGCCGACCTTGAACGCGGCGCGCGACAGCGTGTACTTCGCGTCCAAAAACCAGTTCTACAGGGAGGGGATGCGCCTGTTCGTCACGTATCCATACTCTGACACCCTTGGCTCGATCAACCGCGAGTTTGTGGGAAAGGTGGTGCGCATCGACGACCTTGGTCATGGCCGCCGGGGGATTGCGGTGCAGATTCTGATGCCCATTTACCTCGGCGGAAAAGAAACCGTGCGCTGACATCGGGCGATACGCGGTGGGCATTCCGCGTAATGGTTGGGTCATTGCCCGGACACCTCCGAGAGCGTTTCGCGGACGAATTTGAACTAGTGCCGTTCCAACTTGTTCGAGCAAATCCCTTCGAAAATGCTTTCCCCATGTTCGCGTCCGATCCTGGCCGTCGTTCGGCTCAAATCGTTGGAACGGCACGAGCCGTTGCGGCTGGGAAAAGCCCTCTCCCGAAAGCGACGCACGATCGAAAAAGCGGGCTTGCTGGACGCAGAGCGCAGAGGCAGATAAACTGTTTGTTTTTATCGAGCCAAAAGCAAGAGTAAGTGAGGGTATCAGCGTCGATGCTGAAATTTTGCACCGCCGGCGAATCGCACGGGCAGGCGCTGCTGGCCTTTATCTCCGGCCTGCCCGCGCAACTGCCCATTGATGTGAAATTCATCAATCACGAACTGCACCGCCGGCAGCTCGGCTACGGCCGTGGGGGGCGACAGAAAATCGAGAAAGACCAGGCGGAGATTTTTGCCGGCGTGCGCCACGGAAAAACCATCGGCGCTCCGATTGCGTTGCGGATCGAGAATCGCGACTGGGCGAATTGGGAAAAGATTCTTCCGGTGGAGGCAACGGAAGATGATCCCGGGACGAAAAAACTTATCGCGCCGCGCCCCGGGCACGCAGACCTTGCAGGATCACAGAAATTCGACTATCACGACGCGCGCTACATCCTGGAACGCGCTTCCGCGCGGGAAACGGCAGCGCGCGTGGCGGCGGGGGCGTTCGCAAAATTGCTGTTGCGCGAATTCGGCACAGAGATCGCAAGCCACACGATTCAGGTGGGCCACGTGCGCGTGGAACGTCCCGCGACATGGAAAAAGATTCGTACGGTGAGCGCGGACCTGGATTCGCCGTTGCGCTGCATCGATGCTGCCGTTCAGGAGAAAATGAAAGCGGAAGTCGACGCGGCGCTGAAGGCCGGCGACACCGTCGGCGGGATTTTCGAGATTGTGGCTCACGATGTTCCGGTGGGGCTCGGCAGCCACGCGCAGTGGGACGAGAAGCTGGACGGACGGCTGGCCCAGGCGCTCATGAGCGTGCAGGCGGTGAAGGCGGTGGAGATCGGCGCGGCGGTGACCGCGGCGGGCTCTTTTGGAAGCGAAGTGCAGGACGAAATCTTCTACGAAAAATCAGCGCACCGGTTTCGGCGGCAGACGAACCGCGCGGGCGGGCTGGAAGGCGGAATTACGAACGGCGAGGACGTCGTGATTCGCGGCTACTTGAAGCCCATATCGACACTGCGGCAGGCATTGCACACGACGAACATGATCACGAAGCAGCCGGTGCAGGCGGCATACGAGCGCTCTGACTGGTGCGTGGTGCCCGCCGGCTCGGTGGCCGGGGAAGCCATGGTGGCACTTGTGTTAGCCGATGCTTTTCTGCAAAAATTCGGGGGAGACTCCCTCGGCGAGATGCGGCGGAATTTCGACAACTATGTCCGACAAATCGATGAGTTCTGAAGCAGTCGCGGCCACGAGCGCGGAGACGCCGCAAGGGCCATCCGCGGCACGGAAGATTTATCCGATCGTCAAGTACGGCGACCCGGTTCTCGAGAAGCCGGGCGCATCCGTGAAAAAATTCGACGCTGAGCTGGAGCAGCTCACGGAGGACATGTTCGCTTCCATGTACGCGGCGCAGGGCGTCGGGTTGGCCGCACCGCAAATCGGGCTGAGCCTGCGCGTAGCAGTGGTGGATGTGACCGGCGGGAAAAATCCTGAAGCGAAAATTGTGCTGGCGAACCCGGAGGTCACGCACGCGGAAGGCGAAGTGCCTCTCGATTCCAGGCTTTCGCGGCTACGTGGTGCGTCCGCAATTTGTCACCATCAAAGCGCAGAACGGCAAAGGCGAGACATTCGAAATTCGCGGCGAAAATTTGCTGGCCCGAGCCTTTTGCCACGAGATCGATCACCTGAACGGAATCCTCTTTTTGCAGCACCTCAGCATGCTGAAGCGCGACCTGATCAAGCGAAAAATCAAAAAGCTCAGGAAACAGGGCGAGTGGTAAGTGCCGGAGCGGATGCGAATCGTATTCTGCGGCACGCCGCAATTCGCCGTTCCCACGCTCAAGCATCTTCTGGCACAACCTGATTTCGAAATCGCCGGAGTCATCACACAGCCAGACCGCCCGCGGGGGCGAGGCCAGGAACTTTCTTTTTCGCCGGTGAAGCAAGTTGCAAAAGCCGCTCACCTTCCGGTGCATCAGCCAGAAAAAATTCGCGCGCCGGGAGCGCAGGAGCTGCTGAAGCAGCTTTCCCCCGATTGCGTGGTGATCATCGCTTACGGTCAGATCATCCCGGCTGGTTTGCTATCGATTCCCACATACGGCTGGATCAATCTGCACGCTTCCCTGCTGCCGAAATATCGCGGCGCCGCGCCGATCAACTGGGCAATTGTGAATGGGGAGACGCGAACAGGGGTGACGACGATACAGATCGATGCGGGCATGGACACAGGCGATATGCTGCTGCAACGCGAAATTGAAATTGGCCCGACAGAAACGGCGCCGGAGCTGGTGTTGCGCCTTTCCGAACTTGGCGCGCCGCTGATGGCGGAGACGTTGCGCCGCCTCGGTGCGGGGACGATCGTGCCGCGAGCGCAAAATCACGCGGAGGCAAGTTACGCGCCGATGCTGAAAAAAGAGGATGGGCGCATCGATTGGAACCGTTCCGCGGGAGAGATTTACAACCGGATGCGGGGCTTGGCCCCCTGGCCGGGCACCTACACCACTTTTCGCGGGCAGGCGTGCCACGTCTTGGGCGAGCCGGTGTCTAAAGGAGTGGGCGCTACGCTGCCGCCCAGCGGAGCAGGCGTTGCGCCAGGAACTCTGTTCGGCGAAAAGAACGAATTGTTCGTCATGTGCGGCGACGCAACCGTCTTGCGCGTGGTGGCCGTGAAAGTGGAGGGACGCAAGCAGGTTTCTGCCTCCGAATTTGCCAATGGCGCCCGATTGAAGGCGGGTGAACGCTTTGGCAACACGTGAATTGCGCGAAGCAAACCAGTAGGGCATACTCGATTTCTGCGCTCATTACTCGCAGTGAGACACTCTTTCATTAACAGTGGTACGGGGAGTTCACCTTTCATGACGACATTTGAATCTTCAAGAAAACGCGGAAAAGTGGGCTTCCGCGGAAAGGAACTGCTGCGCGCCGCTGCATGCTGGTTCCTGGTTGCGCAGCTTGCGGGTATGCCACTTGCAAGCGCTGCCGGCGATAAGGGGGCATCCTCAACCGCAGCGGCGAACACGGCGAGCGATCCCGTGCTGACGGCCATGCGCAATGAGCTCGCGCGAGCGACCACGGAACTCGGCAAGGCGGAACAGCCGCCGTACTACCTCAGTTACACGGTGTACGACCAGGATTTTGACGTTCTCGTGGGCGCCTACGGCAGTTTGCTGACCAGCACGGCCGGACAGCGCCGGTACGCGGATGTGACCATGCGTGTGGGCAAGCCGGAGATGGACAACACGCACGGGCAAAGCCGGCCCAGTGGAGTCAGTTCCGGCAGCCTTCCGCTCGGAAACGACGAGGACGCGATCGCGCGCGTTTTGTGGGAACTGACGGACCGAGAGTACAAGCGTGCCGTTCCCTCCTTGCTGAACGTGCGAACGAACACGGCGGTTCGCGCGGAAGAGGAAGATAAATCACCGGATTTCTCCAAGGAGAAACCACAGAGCCACCTTGAAGAAGCGGCCGCGGCTGCGCCCTTCGACCGCGCGGCGTGGGAAGGCGAGATCAAGCGTCTCTCCGGCGCGTTCCGAAAATACCCCGAAGTGTACTTCGCCTCGGTGATGATTCAGGCGCAGCGTTCGAATGCGCGGATGGTTTCGAACGAAGGAAGCGCCATCGTGTCACCCAGCACCTCTACAAGGCTGATTATGGAGGCGGAGACGCGTGCCGAGGACGGCATGGACTTGCTGCGAGTCGAGACGTTCCAGGCGCCTTCGGCGAATGGCTTGCCCAGCGAGGCGGAACTGACCGCCAAAATAGAGAAAATGGCGGCGGACTTGAGCGCGTTGCGCAAAGCCCCGGTGGCGGAACCGTACGACGGGCCGGCGCTCTTGAGCGGGCGCGCGGCGGCCGTCTTTTTCCATGAAGTGCTCGGGCACCGGCTGGAAGGCCACCGGCAGCGCGATGAAGAGGAAGGACAAACGTTCACGAAAAAGGTCGGACAAGAAGTGCTGCCGAAATTCCTGAGCGTCATTGACGACCCGAAGACGCACGAAATCGCAGGCATGAAGCTGGCGGGCTCGTATGACTTCGACAGCGAAGGCCAACCGGCGCAGCGCGTCGAGGTGATCAAAGAAGGAGTACTTAAGAACTTTCTGATGTCACGGATGCCGATCAAGAATTTCAGCCAATCGAATGGCCACGGGCGGAACCAGCCCGGGCTGATGCCTACGGGACGCCAAGGAAACCTAATCGTCACGTCGACGCAAACGGCGCCCGAAGCGCAGATGAGGCAAAAGCTGATCGAAGAAGTGAAAAAACAGGGAAAGCCCTACGGGCTGTACTTCGACGACATCCAAGGCGGATTCACTCTGACGACGCGGGCGCTGCCGCAGGCGTTCCAGGTGCTGCCGGTGATCGTTTACAAGGTGTACGCCGACGGCCGCCCGGATGAATTGGTGCGAGGAGTGGACATCGTGGGCACGCCACTGGCGTCGTTGACGCGGATTCTGACCACAGGAGACCAGCCGCACATATTCAACGGAGTGTGCGGCGCGGAAAGCGGACAAGTGCCGGTGGCTGCAGTCGCTCCTTCGATGCTGTTCTCCGAACTGGAAGTGCAGAAGCGCGCCCATGAACACGAACGGCCCCCACTCCTGCCACCGCCCGGATTTGAAAACGGGAGCGCCGCCGTTGATCGTTCTGCGGCAGATGCGAAGCCGGAGGTGAAGCCATGAGAATTCTTCACCAAGCAACAGGGTTTTTCGCAGTGGCTTTGTTGGCGCTGAACACGACGGCTGCTCACGCGGCCTCAGACGGGGTGAAAGCAGCTCCAGACGCAGCCACGACCGCCGCGCACGCCGCTGCCAAGGGTGATGGCCTGCTCGAGGCGCTCTTAACGGAATTGGAGCGGTCGCAGACGCAACTCAAAATGAATCAGGTGCAGGCGCCTTATTACATCGAGTACCGCGTGAACGAGGTCGAGGACCTTGGCATCGAGGCGGCGTTTGGCGCATTGCGCGAGAACCAGCACATCCATGTGCGCGTCCTGCGCGTGGTGGTGCGGGTCGGCGACTACAAGCAGGACAGCTATTTCGCACGGGGCCAGGGCGAAACCAGCATTTTGCCGCTGGACAACGACCCGATTGCGCTGCGCCGACAACTCTGGCTGGCCACCGACCAGGCTTACAAGGCTGCGGGGCAGGCGCTGGCGGAGAAGCAGGCGGGGCTGAAACAATTCAGCGTGGATCCGAACCCCGTGGACGACTTCGCGAAGGCGCGGCCGGTCGTTGCCGTCGAGCCGACCGCGTCGTTAAGAGTAGACGAAGCAGGGTGGAAAAAAACGCTGCAGGATGCAACGAGTTTATACAAGCAGTATCCGGATATGCAGTCGGTGACGGCATCGGCAAGGTTCACCGCGAACAACGAATACCTGGTGAATTCCGAAGGGACAGTGACGCGCAGCGGAAAGACGACTTATACGGTGCAATTGAACGGCTCGGCGCAGGCGGCCGACGGAATGAGGCTGAGCCGGAGCCCGGCGTATATGGTCGCGCGGCCGGAAGAATTGCCGACGCGCGATGCGCTCATCGGCGACACGAAGAAGATGCTGGAGACGGTTGTGGCCTTGCGGCAAGCGCCCATCGTCGAGGAGGAGTACCGCGGGCCAGTGCTGTTCGCGGCGGATGCCGCGGACGACATCGTGGCATCGCTGATCGGGCAGAACGTGCTCGGGCACAAACCGCAACTCGGGAAACCAAACCGGACGACGGGAGCGTTCGCAACGAGCTACAAGACGCGCGTGCTGCCGAATTTTCTGTCGATCGTTGACGATCCCACGCTGAATGTTTTTCAGGGCAAGAGCTTGGTGGGAAGCTACGGCCTGGACAGCGAAGGCGTGAAGGCGCAAGCCGTAAACGTAATCGAAAACGGGACGCTGACAAACTATCTGGTGGGGCGGCAGCCCATTCGTGACTTCCCCGCTTCGAATGGGCACGGGCGCGCGGCGCCTGGATCTTTTCCCGGGCCAAGTCTGGGCGTGCTGCTGGTAAAAAGCTCCGAAGAGCAAAGGGCTGAAGATTTGAAGAAAAAAATCATTCAGATGGTAACGGATCAAGGCAAACCGTACGGCTACCGGGTGGAGACGCTGGGGCCGGGAAATTCGCCGCGGTTGCTCTATCGCGTGTACGCCAAAGATGGACACGAAGAGCTGGTGCGCGGCGCGGTGTTCAGCGAACTCGATATTCGAGCGCTGAGGAGCGATTTGATCGCGGTGGGGAACGATCCGCTGGTGAGCAATCGCCCCGGCGGAACGCCGACGACGATCATCTGCCCGTCGCTGCTGTTCGGCGAGCTCGAAGTGAAGCGCGCGGACACCAGCAAGGACAAGCTGCCGGATTATCCGCCACCACCGCTGAAGAAGTGACCTGTGAGTCGGGACTGGTGGAAAAGAAAACGAAGCCCGCCTTCACAGTTATTGACTGTAGACTCTTAACCGCCGACTATTTCTGTGATGACGCTGAAAGAAAGACTGGAATGGCTGAGCCGAATGACACTGCTGGTGTTCATCCTGGCGGCAGCGGCGTTTTTGAGCGCGATCACGGCGATGCGCATCGCCATTCACGGGCGTGAAGTGACGATGCCGAATCTGATCGGCAAGAATGTCTCCGAGGCCAGCCAGATGCTGCAGTCGCGCGGGCTGGTGCTGCGCGTGGCGGACCGCATGTACAGCGACCAACCCATCAACGTGGTGGTGCGGCAGACACCGACGTCAGGGCTGCTGATGAAAGTGTCGCAGCAGGCGCACGTCGTGCTGAGCCTGGGACAGCGCCAATTGCAGATCCCGCTGCTGGAAGGAAATTCCCTGCGCGCTTCGCGCATTGAACTTCTTCGCGCGGGATTGCAAGTGGGCGAAGTGACGGGCATAACCATGCCCGGCCCGCCAGCGGATACCGTGGTGATCCAGAATCCGAAGCCGGGCGCGGGAGCAGCTACGCCGCGGGTGGATGTACTCGTTTCGCAGGGACCGCGCGAGATCGCTTACGTGATGCCGCACCTCGTGGGTCTGAACGAGACTGAAGCGCAGCACCGGCTGGACATCGCGCAGCTTCGCCGCAAGGTGAACTACGTGACGGCACCACAATGGCCGCACGGCGCGGTGATTGACCAGTCGCCGCTGGGTGGCGCGCGGGTTCCCGCCTCGACCGTAATTGAGTTGACGGTGGCAAACTGAGCGGAGAGTCCACCTGGAGTTCAGCAGAAGACGAAATCTCAGTTTTGACTGCGAGCCCATCGCGCCTGTGGCATGACTATCTTTTGGCTGCGCGCGATGCGGAAAGAAGATATATCATACGGAATCCGGCCCTCCTCACGAAGCAATGGAACGAAGGAGGATGGACCTTGGCACTCGTCAAAGCTCCAACCAAGCAAAAAACTACATCCCTTCAGGTGCGCCTGGAGGAGGACGTCAGACTCAATCTGAACAAGTACGCGCAGTTCATTGACGCGAGCCCATCTTACGTCGTGGTCGAGGCGCTGAAGCTGTTGTTCAAAAGGGACCAGGAATTTAGGCGCTGGCTGGGCCAGCACACCAACAATGACGGCCAAGAAAAAATCGAAGAAGACGTTCTTACAAAGACCGCTCATCAATCGTAAGAAGGAAGCCCACGCGGGCAGAGTTGGTTGAGAATGGTGCGCGGAGAAGCGGCGGACAGAACACTTCGAAAAAGGGCAGCCTCAACAGAAGCCGGGACGGGCGAACCGGCGTGCTCCAAAGCGGACGCGGCTATTTGGCGGTGCTTTTTTTGTGCAGGGTGGTGCAGACGGTGAGGGCAGAGTTGGGATCGACGGCGCTGTCGCCTTCGTCGATCAGTTGGATGATGCCCTGCTTGTCGATGACGATGTTGGCGCGAAGGGCCCACTCGTAGGTCTCGTTTTGAACGTCGTACCCTTTCAGGATGCCGTAGGACTTGAGCATCCTGCGGTTCATATCGCTGAGGAGCGGGAAGGTGATGCCGATCTGTTTGGCGAAGGCGGCGTTGGCGAGACTTCGGTGTCCGAGGTGTCAATTTTTCCGGAGGCGATTCCAGCCTGGACCGCCTGAAGTTGCTTCGTTCAACCGCCGGTGAAGGCCAGGACGTAGACCGCAAGGAAAACGTTTTTCTTGCCACGATAGTCGCTGAGCTTCACGGTCTTCCACTGATCGCTGAGCAGTGTGAAATCGGGAGCGGCGTCGCCGACCTTGAGGCTCATCTTGGCGACGTGAGGATTTTGCGCCTGACGAGCCAGCGGCGGAGCCGCAATCACCGCGGCCAAAAGCAACCCAAGAATGAGCACGCGTTTCATAAGGACTCCCCCTTTAGCAGGGATTCAAGGGCGCGAGCAGGCGATTTTGCCCCTACCCCGATGATGAAGACTCGTTGGGCATGAAAAATATTCCAATATTCCAAAAACTGCGATGGCCGGAGCCGAGGGAGAGAAGCAACCCGGAAGTGCTTCTCCTGGCATCAGATAAGAGGGCATGAGATGGAGGGGTACGCCGGACAGAGATCAGGCAGGAACTGCAAACTTGCTTTGCGACCTGGCCTTTCGTTCAGGGTATAATGAGTGGTTCCCAAAAGCAGGGAGTGGAGAAGCGCAGAAGGTTGCGGCAGACTGCGGAGAGGAACCCCAGATTCGCGAGAGAGGTGAAGTTTGCGCCGTAATTCGTTCGTAGCAATCACGAAGCGGTTGATACTTTTAGCCGCGTCCGGACTGTTCTTGTTGAGCGCCACGCGGTGCGATGCTCAAATCTTTCATAAGAAGAAAAAGGTCAATAAGTCGACCAGCGCGGAGAATACCGCGGAGCCGGACAAGATTCTGTATGACAAGGCGATGGAAGACGTCAAGCACGGGCGGCACGAGGTCGGCCGACTGAACCTGCAGACGTTGATCAATACGTATCCGGACAGCGAGTATCTGGCCAAGGCGAAACTGGCGATTGCCGATTCGTTCTACAAAGAGGGCGGAACAGCGAACATGACGCAGGCCATCCAGGCATACAAGGATTTCGGCGTCTTCTTCCCCATGCTGCCGGAGGCGGGCTACGCACAGCTGCAAGTGGCGATGGCGCATTACCGGCAAATGGAAAAGCCGGACCGCGACCGCACGCAGGCGCGCGAGGCGGAGGACGAATTCCAGACGTTCTTGTCCAAATATCCAAATGATCCGCTGGCGGCGAAGGCGGAACAGCATTTGCGCGAAGTGCAGGAAGTGCTGGCGGAGGGCGACTACCGGATCGGGTATTACTACTACGTGAAACAAGACAAGAAAGCCGCGGAATCGAGGCTGAGGTCGGTGGTAAACCGCTACCCACTGTATAGCAAATCCGATCACGCGCTGTGGATGCTCGGGAACATCTGGGCTTCCACGGAAAGAAAGGATCTTGCCTCGAGTTATTACGCGCGGATCGTCAGGAATTATCCCCTGTCACCCTTGGCGGCGAACGCGAAGAACAAGTTGAAGGCGTTCGGCGCTCCGATTCCGCAGCCCGATCCGCAGGCGGTGGCCTGGATGACGGCCGAACAAAATGCACCGCGTCAACATGAGATCTTCCTCAAGAAGCCCCTGGCGCTCGTTCACAGCGGCCCCAAGCAGGAGTTGCGAGAGGCGGCGATGACGGGAAAGCCGACGATGAGTCCAGAGTCGGAGAGCGAAGCGGGGACGGACATTTTGGCCGGCGGAACCCAACCGCGAATCGGTGGCACCGGGACGGGCATCGTCGCGACCGTGACGCCGGGGAGTAGTGGCGGAACAACGAGCGGTGCTGAGAATGCGGCTCCGGCGACAGAAGGAAGCGATCCAAATCCCGGGAAGCAGCCAGACCCGAATACGCCGGCCGGGCCAAATGACTCAAAGGGGACCGCACCGGCGGGGGATCCGGTGAACGGCGCCACGGCGGGAACTGCTGATGGCGCGCCGAAAACAGATGCAGCGGCAGCCGCCGTCGGACAGCCCGCGGACGCAGCCAAACCGGATCCACTGGCGACGCAGGACGGGACGCAAAACGGGACAAAGGACGACAAGAAGAAAGAGTCGAGCAGCAAGAAAAAGAAGGGGCTGCGTAAAATAGTTCCGTGGTAAGCGCAGCAAAGCGAAGAACTGGTAATGAACCGCGGGGTACTGAGAGCGCGCCCCTTTTTCTTTTGCCGCACCTGTACTAGATGACAGGGTCTAACCCCCCTATTCACTTCCGACACACACCTGACCCGTTGACGTTGACGCGTACCACTGCCGGTGCTCCAATAGGTTGGAGCAGGTCATTCGGTATGGCCGCGCGGCAGGAGGTGTAGTATGCCTTCGCGCGGTATCGTCGGAGGACGTCTGGTGGCCAAGATTCTGGTGGCGGACGACAACAGCAACATCCAGAAGATGGTGGGCCTGGCCTTGAAAGATCAGGGCATCGACGTCGTTGCTGTCGGCAATGGCGAAGCAGCGGTGCGGAAAATCTCCGATGTGCGTCCCGACCTGGTGCTGGCAGACGTTTTCATGCCGGTGCGAAATGGCTACGAAGTTTGCCAGTACGTCAAGAGAGATGCGTCGTTATCGCATATCCCGGTGATCTTGCTGGTGGGCGCGTTCGATCCACTCGACGAACAAGAAGCACAGCGAGTGGGAGCGGATGGCGTGTTGAAGAAGCCGTTTGTTCCGCCCGATCCCCTGATTTCAATGGTCAAGTCCGCGCTGCAGCGCGCTGGCGTGGCTCACGGGATTGCCGGTGCCGCCAAAGCTCCTCCTGAACCAGCGCCCTTGAAAGTCGCGGATCTCCTGGGGCCAAGCAGTGCGTCCATACTGACGCTGGGCAGCGTCCCTGTCCACACGCCGAAACATGAAGAGCCAGTCGCAACCCTAGAGAATGAAAGTTTTGTGGATGAAGTGCCCGCGCGCCCCGACCCGGTGCGGATTGATACTGGCGCGCAACCCGTAGCTTTTGGCAGCCTCCTGGAAACGCCTGCGGAGGAAACGGAAGAAGAAGATGCGGCTTACCTGTCAACTGTGAATTCGGAATTGGCGATGGAGCGGGATTGGCGGGATCCGGATCTGGTTGAGGCAGACGAAGAACAGGAAGAAGAGAAACCCGCAGGGACATGGCGCCACGATGAGACAGAAAGCGATGCTGGGTCCAGAGGCGGGGCCAAGGATTGGCGCGCAGGCAGCTTCGAGCAGATTCAAGCGAGAAAAACGCGGGTTGAGGACTGGGAACCGGTTGAAGAAAAAACTGTGCCCGTCGAGCCAGTGCCCGTAGCAAGCGCGAGCGTGAAGGAAGTACCCGTCGTTTCGGCCGGCGTGCCGGAAGACACGACTGTGATTTCGGCGACACCCTTTGCAAAGGATGCGTGGGCAGCCACGGTTTCGAGAGCTTCGCAAGAAGAGGCTTCGACGGAAACCGCGACGGCGTTGCAGGAAGTGGCGCGAACCAAAGAGCGCGAACGTCCCTCCGCGGAAGCGGCGGCGGGCAGCGCGGCGGAAGTGAAGGAAGCTGAGCCAGAGAAGAAAGCATCCAAGGACTCGTGGTTTTCTGTCGCGTCAAATCCCTGGGACGCGGAGATCGAGAAGGCCAACCGGCTTGCGTCGGCGTGGGACGCCGGTGTGCCCGCTCCTTCTGCGGCGAGCAATGGAACGGAAAAAGCGGCTGAGGCAGTCGGCGAGGAAACCAAGGCAGGGATCAAGGAAGTTGCGCTCCCTGCAGCCGCGGTGGAAGCAATTCGGGAAGAGGCCGCGCAGGTCGCGGAAGGCGTCACTCAGGCTGCAACACCATCGGTTTCAGCCGAAACAATCTTCGCCGCGCCAAAAGAAGCCTCCGAGGCAGCGACGCCGAGCATGGACGACCTGGTGGCCAAAGTGCTCGCGAAGTTGAACCCCGAGGTGCTGCAGGCGGTTACGCGGGAGATCCTAAGGCCGGTCGTGGAAGCGATGGTTAAGGAAGAGTTGAAGTCGAAGAAGTCTTAGTTCCCTGCTGGTTCGGAGATCCATCCTCATTTTTCATCCCGAAAGATAGAACTCTATTTCGCAGCGTTGTGCAGGGCCGAATTGACGCAGCTGCTTTTCCCCCCGTATAGTCG
Source organism: Acidobacteriota bacterium (assembly GCA_003224075.1). GTDB lineage: Bacteria > Acidobacteriota > Terriglobia > Acidiferrales > UBA7541 > Acidiferrum. Next base: position 8,712 of record QHYF01000058.1, on the reverse strand, counting down.
AAGATTACCTTGAACAAGAAATAGCGCGTGGGCGGAGTCGCGCCGAAACTCTTTCCTGGAGAATCTCACCGGATGGCTCGAGAGATCGCAAAAACATACGAACCGCAACAGATCGAACCGCGCTGGGCAGAGTACTGGGTGAAGGAAGAATTGTACAAAGCGGACGCAAATGCGCCGGGGCCGGTGTTTTCGATCGTCATTCCGCCGCCAAACGTGACGGGCTCGCTGCACATCGGGCACATGCTGGAGCACACGGAGATCGACATTCTTACCCGCTGGCACCGGATGATGGGGTACAACACTTTGTACTTGCCGGGCACCGACCACGCGGGCATCTCGACGCAACGCGTTGTTGTGAAACACCTGATGGATCAGGGCATTGACTACCACAAGCTCGGGCGAGAAGAGTTTGAAAAGCAAGTATGGAAGTGGAAGGCAGAAGCAGGCAGCCAAATCACACAGCAGATGAGAGCCATTGGGGAAAGCTGCGACTGGTCAAGGGAGAAGTTTACGCTCTCGCCGGAAATGTCGCGCGTGGTGCGCGAAGTCTTCGTGCGCTTATATGAAGAGGGACTAATTTATCGTGAAAACAGACTAGTGAACTGGTGCCCGGTGTGCCTGACGGTGCTCAGCGATCTGGAAGTGGCGCACGAGGAACGGCAGGGACACTTGTGGCACATCAAGTACCCAGTGGCGGGGACAAAAGAGTTTCTTGTGGTGGCAACGACACGTCCGGAAACAATGCTGGGCGATACGGCAGTGGCGGTGAATCCGAAAGACGAACGTTACGCGCACCTCGTGGGCAAAAAAGCGCTGTTACCGCTGATGAACCGCGAGATTCCGATCATCGCGGACGAAATGGTGGACCGCGAGTTTGGAACTGGCGCGGTAAAAATCACACCCGCGCACGATCCAAATGACTTTGAGGTGGGACGGCGCCACAAGCTTGCAGAAATAGATGTGATGACCGACGACGGGAAAATGAACGCGGCGGCGGGCGCTTATGCAGGGATAGACCGGTTCGAGGCGCGGAAAAAGATTGTGGAGGATTTGAAGGCACTGGGACTGCTCGAGAAGATCACCGAGCACACGAACGCGATCGGATTGTGCGAACGGAGCAACACCATTGTCGAGCCGCGGGCTTCGACGCAATGGTTCTGCACGATGAAACCGCTGGCGGAACCAGCAATTGCCGTCGTGGAGCGTGGGGAGATTCAGATCGTTCCGGAGAACCGACGCCAGGAGTATCTGAACTGGATGCGCAATATCCGCGACTGGACGCTCTCGCGGCAACTGTGGTGGGGGCACCGCATTCCCGCATGGTACTGCAAGGAGAACAAGCACATCACAGTCGCACGGGAAACTCCGGCGAAGTGCGGGACTTGCAGGTCGGCGAATCTCGAGCAGGATCCCGACGTTTTGGATACGTGGTTCAGCTCGGGGCTTTGGCCGTTCTCGACTTTGGGTTGGCCGGAAAACACAGCGGACTTCAAGACCTATTACCCGACGACCTTACTGATCACGGGATACGACATCCTGTTTTTCTGGGTGGCGCGGATGATCATGCTGGGAATTCACTTTACGGGGAAAATTGCGTTCCACGCCGTGTATCTGCACTCGCTGGTGCGTACAGGAAGCGGCGAGAAAATGTCCAAAACCAAAGGGACGGGGCTCGACCCGGTGGCGCTGAACCAGCAGTACGGGACGGATGCGATGCGTTTCTGTCTGGCGTCGATGGCCGCGCCGGGAACAGACATCGTGCTGTCTGAAGACAAGCTGGCGAGCGCGCGGAATTTTGCGAACAAAATTTGGAATGCGGCTCGGTTTTTGTTTGTGAACCTGGACAAGTTTGAAGCGGGCGGAACGAAGCTGGAAGAGTTGGCGGCGCCTGAGGTGAGGGCAAAGGCGCCGTACGCTTATCGTAGCATCCTGCCGCTAGCCGATGAGTGGCTCTTCGGAAGGCTCATGGCGACAACGAGTGTGATGAACACTGCGCTTGCGAACTATCGGTTTCACGAGGCCGCACAAGTCATTTACCAGTTCTTCTGGGGCGATTTTTGCGACTGGTACATCGAGTGGATAAAACCGGAATTGCAGAACTCCGACCGCGAGCGGGCGGTGGTGGCATGGAAGAACTTGTTTGCCGCGTTCGATCGCGCGCTGCGGCTTCTTCATCCGTTCATGCCCTTCCTGACCGAAGAACTGTGGCACCAGTTGCCCCAGCGCCTGGGCGACAAATCTATCGCATTGAACGAGTCCCCCCAAGACCGGCCGAAGCATAACGGCGATTTCATAGCAGGCGAACGTGCAAACGAATTCACCCGGGTGCAAGAGGTCATCACGCATGTGCGAAATATTCGGGCGGAGTTGAAACTCGACCCGCGGAAGAAAGTAGCCGCGGAAGTGTATAGCTCCTACAAAGACATCCGAGAGCAGTTCGCGCGTAATCTCGACGGAATCTTGCGGCTGGCGATATTGTCAGACTTAAGTGTTTCTGCGGATCGGCTACCGCAAGAAGGCGGAGCCGTGCGATCCACTTCGCTCTTTGACGTTCGTATTGCATATTCTGACGCGGTGGATCTGCGGGCGGAGAAGGCGCGACTGAAAAAGGAGAACGAGGGCTTGCAGAAAGCCATCGCGTCGAAAGAGCGACAGCTTGGGGATGAGACGTTTCGGAGCCGGGCACCGGAAAAAATCATTAGGGGGATGGAGGCTACGCTCGCCGAGCAGCGCATCGAACTGCACAAATTGCAAGATCGCTTGTCACAGCTGGAAAAAGATTCGCAGTTTTAGGGCCTTATGGACTGGAATTCAGAGTACATCGCCGATCTCGTGCGACGTGCGCTAGGAGAAGATATAGGCACGGGAGACGCAACGACCGAGGCAGTGGTTCCTCCACAGGCGTCAGCAAGGGCTCACATTCTCGCAAGGCAAACCCTCGTGTGCGCGGGATTGCCGATTGCCGAAAAGGTCTTCCGAGCACTCGATCCGGAAATCCGTGTCCATTGCCCGCACAACGATGGGTCGTTTGTAGAACCCGGCGCGGAGATCGTACAGGTCATGGGAAATGCAAGGGCGATTCTTACCGGCGAGCGCACGGTTCTGAATTTTCTTGCGCATCTTTGCGGGATCGCCACGCTGACCCGCCGCTTCGTGGAACAACTGGCAACTACAAGGACTCGTATTCGTGATACTCGAAAAACGACACCCGGCTTGCGAGCGCTGGAAAAATACGCGGTGAAGACGGGCGGAGGCGCCAATCACCGCTTCGGACTCTATGATGCGATCCTTTTGAAGGAAAATCACATTGCGTTGGCGGGCGGAATCAAGGAAGCGCTGGACAAAGCACATACTTATGCATCTCCCAAGGAGCCGCCACCGCGTGCGGCCAGCGCCTACGACGCAGCCGGGTTGGACCCGGAGGTCGCCGGACCTGGACCGCTCTCCGTGCAGGTCGAGGTGCGGGACGAACGTGAGCTTCGGGAGGCGCTCGGAGCCGGGGCGGAGTCGGTACTGCTGGACAATATGACGCCGGCACGCGCAGCGGAGTGCGTGAAGATTGCGCGCGGATTCCGCTCGGATTGCGTGATCGAAATCTCCGGAGGAATCACCTTGGACAATGCGCGTGCTTATGCGGAGACGGGCGCTGACTTTCTCTCCTCCGGAATGCTCACGCACTCGGCGCCCGCCGCGAACCTGAGCCTGCTTGTGGACAACATCGAGGAAACGTAAGCTTAGTCAGCGCGAAGAGGTACGACGAAATCCCTATGGCTCAAGATTCCTTGCCAGGCACAACCGACCGGCGGCTGGCAGGGTTGCTTACGCTGCTGGCGGAAAATGCCACGATCGTCATCAGCGGCGGACGAATCGCGAAAGAAGTTGGTGTCTCGCGGTCGATGGTATGGCGGTGGGTGGAACGGCTGCGCGAATTGGGTGTAAAGGTGAAAGGCCGGCCAGCGACGGGCTATTTCCTGGAACAAGTACCCGATATTTTAACTCCCAACATGCTGAGGCAACGACTGAAGGGCAGCCTCTTCGGGAAACACATCTATCATTTTTTTAAAACGGATTCGACGAACCGCGTGGCGCTGGAACTGGGCCACGGCGGCGAGCCGGAAGGCGCTGTCGTGCTGGCGGAAGAGCAAACCGCGGGGCGCGGACGCGCGGGACGCGCGTGGCACTCCGAACGAGCGATGGGGATTTATGTAACGCTGCTGTTGCGGCCAAAGCTGGCGCCGGTTCAGGCTCCGCTGCTGACAATGATGGCCGGACTCTCCACACGTTCGGCGGTTCAGGCTTTGACGGGACTGACGATAGACCTGAAGTGGCCGAATGATCTTCTCGTTCGAGGGAAGAAAGCAGGCGGCATCCTGACGGAGATGCACGCGGAACCAGGGCAAATTCGATTCGTGATTGTGGGAATCGGTCTGAACGTGAATCAGGAGAAGTTTCCCGGCGACCTCGCCGATATAGCCACTTCGCTGCGAGTGGAAACAGGCAAACCGCAATCGCGCATGGAACTGCTGGTGCGGTTGCTGCGCGAATTCGAGAACGACTACAATCGGTTAGTTCGAGAAGGCGTGGCAGGTGTGGTTGCGCGCTTCGAAGCGGTATCGAGTTATGCGAGAGGGAGGCGCGTACGCGTGACAAACGGCACGGAAAGCTACCTAGGCACGACGGCCGGGCTCGCGCCGGAGGGATTGCTGCAGGTAACGCGCGACGACGGAAAAGTAGTAACTGTGATCGCGGGCGACGTGGCGGAGGCACGATAAATGCTACTGACCATTGATGTGGGCAACACCAACACAGTACTGGGAGTTTTTCGTGGCGAAGAGCTCGTTGCGAATTGGCGATTGACTACGGCGCGCGAACAGACCGTTGACGAATATGGCGTTCTGACGAGGAATTTGTTCATGCTGACGGGGCTGGATCGGGACGCCATCACCGGCGTGATCATCAGTTCGGTGGTGCCGCCGGTGAATTGGACGCTGGCGGAAATGTCGCGAGTGTATTTCGGCAAGAAGGCGCTGTTCGTGGAACTCGGAGTGAAGACCGGGATGGCAGTGCTGGTGGACAACCCGTCGGAAGTAGGCGCAGACCGGATTGTGAACGGCGTGGCGGCGTTTCATAAGTATGGCGGGCCGTGCATCGTGGTGGATTTTGGGACCGCAATCACGTTCGATGTGATTTCCGCGAAGGGCGAATATCTGGGGGGTGTGATTGCTCCAGGGCTGGGGATTTCCTCGGAAGCGTTGTTTGCCCGCGCGGCGCGACTGCCGCGCGTGGAGATCAAAGACCCGGGCAAAGCGATAGGGACGAACACCGTAACGCACATGCAGGCGGGTTTGTATTACGGCGCGGTTGACATGGTGGACGGGATGCTGGAACGCATGAAAAAAGAGCTTGGCGAAGAAGTGAAGGTAGTGGCGACCGGCGGCCAGGCCAAGCTAGTTGCTCGCGGATCGAAGCATATCCAGCATACCGATGAATTTCTGACGCTGACGGGTCTGCGCTTGATTTGGGAAAAAAATCAGCCGGCCGAGCATGGCAAGGGTACAGCGGCGAACGCACGCGGGGCGCATGCGGCGGCAACAGCAAAGAAAGCGCAGAGGTGAAATCCAGGCAGCGGTGGTCAGAAGCAGATCGGGGCTATCGCCTGAGCATTCAGCGACGCCCCAACCAACACCATGGACGGCTGGAATTACTTTAATTACTTCACGGAAATCGAAGAATACTTCTGGAAGAAACGCGGGGCTCATCTGCTGGTGTCACCGCTGGACTGGGCGATCATGGAGGCGTGGCAGAAGGCGGGGGTTCCGCTGGCGGCCGTGCTGAAGGGGATCGACGGGGCGTTCGAGAGCTATAAGAGGTCGAGACGCGGCGCGGGCAGGCCGCTGAAGAGCTTGGCATATTGCACGGACGCAGTCTTGGAGGCAGCGGAAGAACAGCTCGAAGCGGCTGCAGGGAGTGCGCCGGACACTGCTCGTCCAGCGGCCAGAGAAGCGTTTTCACGCGATGAACTGAAGGCATATTTGGAGAAGAATATTTCGCAGCTAAGACGTGCGGCGGAAAAAAGCTTGGCGCAGCAGCCAGAAATCGCCAGCCGGTTGAAGAAAATCGTGGAATCGCTTGAGACGAGTCTTCCGCTCCTCGATACGCCGGGGACACTGGACCTGGAAGATTTGGAGCGCCGACTGGCGATTCAGGATGAGAAAATACATGCGTTGCTGACCAGCCATTCCCCCGAAGAAGTGATGCTCAAGATACAGCGCGAAGTCGATGGGCAATTGGCCAGATACAGGCGCAAGATGAAAGCGGAGCAACTGGCAATGGTCGAAAGACAGTACGTGCAGAAGAGGCTCTTGGAAGAGTTTGGATTGCCGCGATTGAGTCTATTCTATTTGACGTAGTACGCGCGCCAGCGAAATCGCAGCCGTTCTGAAGCGAGACCAGGTTTTCTGACGCCCACATTTACACTTGAGCGCTATCTTGGAATAGGAAATCTCTTTGGTATGAATGAAGAGCTGAAATTATCGATCGAGAAGCTTGTCTATGGCGGCGACGGCTTGGCCCACGCCGATGGCAACACCGTTTTCGTGCCCTATGTTCTGCCGGGGGAAAAGGTACGCGCAGCCTCGAAATCGAGAAAGAAGAAATTGATCTGGGCCGAACTTGTAGAGGTTAGCTCACCGGCGAAAGAGCGCGGAAAGGCGAGGTGTCCTCACTTTCAGAAATGCGGCGGATGCCACTATCAGCATATTCCAGCAGCAGAGCAGTTGAGGCTCAAGAAAGAGATTTTGCGAGAAACGCTCGCCCGGCTCGGTGGAGTTTCGTGGGAAGGCGGGATCGAGGAACACTCTGCGGAACCGTATGGTTACCGAAATCGGGCGCAGTGGGCCGTGCGGAGCGGAATGCCGCGGGCGCTGGGATATTTCTTGCCTGAAAGTTCGACGATCCTACCGATCGATGAGTGTCCGGTGCTGTCGCCACGCCTTTCGGAGACATTTGCACAACTTCAAAATATGGCGCGTTCGGGCACACTCCCTGCGGGCATCCGGGAGATCGAAGCCTTTGCGGATTCGGCGGACGAAAAGATTGCTCTAAACGTGGCGTTCGAGAAATTCCCGAAGCCAGCGGCGGAGCTGGCGTCTATTTTTCGGGAAGCGCTGCCGCGGATTGAGAGCTTGCTTCTGCTGGATCAGAAGAAGAATCGGTTTGAATTAACAGGGCCGGGTTTCTTACTCCATGAGGCGGGCGGCCATAAATACCGCGTCAGCCATCTTTCCTTCTTTCAAGTGAACCGCTTCCTGGTTGAGGATTTGCTGAAGACCGTGACGGCAGATGCGCGTGGCGCACTCGCGCTCGATCTCTATTCCGGAGTTGGGTTCTTCACGCTACCACTGGCTGGAACTTTCCAGAAAGTCGTGAGCGTAGATGCGAATCTCGCCGCGACGCGGGATCTGCAGGCCAATGCGGAGCTGGCGGGCGTCACGATCACTGCGCACAATGAACATGCTGAAGAATTCTTGAAAAAAACGCAGGAAAAACCAAACTTCGTGGTCCTGGATCCGCCGCGGTCAGGATTGGGTGTGGAAGCAGCAGGACGTCTCGCCGAGCTGGGCGCCAAGGAAATTGTTTACCTTTCTTGCGATCCGTCCACGCTGGCACGCGACTTGGCCGTGTTAACCGGCTCGCAGCGGAAACCGAAAGAAATCATTGGACCACGCGTCCGATATGAGATCGCCCAAATGCACTTGTTCGATTTGTTTCCCCAAACCTTTCACATCGAAACGCTCGTGAGGTTGCGAAGAGCGCCATGAGGCTGCCCGCCGTAGCGATCGCCGCGGCCTTTGCCAGCGGTATCGGCCTCGGCCTGCATCCTGCGATTGCTCGAAATGCATCGTCCCCAGCTCTATTATTCCCTTCTCTCAGCGTTACTGTTTTTGTCGTCTTGGCCGGATTCATCCTGGTAAGAATTGGGCGCCTTTTCCCTGCGGCTGCCGCTTCTCTTGTGAGTTGGGCTTTACTCGGCTTGGTATCAGCTTGTCTTGCGGAACAGCCGCGCCCCACGGATCAAGTAATCTCGCTTGTGGAGCAGGGACGCCTCGACTTGAAAGCTCCTTTACGATGGCACGGCCACCTTCGCGATGAGCCAACGCGCCTGCCGTGGGGCTACGGATACGAAATTGAGCTTTCGGCCGTAGAGTTCGATGGCGCCTTGCAGTCAGCACGAGGCGGGTTGCGTCTTAGCTTTACATCGCATCCGGAGGAGGCTCCGCCGCCGGAGCTTCACGCCGGAGACGAAGTGGCCGCCTTGACCGAAGCGAAGCTGCCGCAAGTCTTCAAGGATGAGGGCGCGTTCGACAGACGCGCGTATTTGGCGCAACAAAACATCGATCTGGTGGCCACGTTGAGAGCCCCGGAATTGATCGAGCGGCTTTCCTCGCCGATCCCTACAGCAGTAACGCGCCTGGCGCGGACGCGACGGCAGTTGCGCGATGAGGTTGATGAACTGTTTGCGGGAACTCCGCAGGCCGCGGGAGTGTTGCGGGCAATGCTTCTCGGCGACCGCAGTTTTGTCGATCGGGCAGAGGCCGTAGATTTTCAGAAGACGGGTGTGTTCCATGTGCTTGTCATCGCGGGTTTGCACGTGGGTGCTCTCGCGTTCGCGCTCTATTGGGCGGGGCGGAGATTGCGGCTGTCGCCGATGTG
>QHYF01000315.1 GCA_003224075.1 Acidobacteriota bacterium | reverse complement strand
CGCGGTGGAGCTTGCCCGCCCTGGTCCTCGGCACAGCCTCCATTCGCGCGGACGTCCGCCGCGCGCCTCACCTTTTGATCTGGGCTGTTCTCGCAGGATGTCTCTGGGCCGTGGCGAACACGCTGACCATTTTTGCGATTCGCGATATCGGGCTGAGCATCGCCTTTCCATTGTGGAATTCGAACAGCCTGCTGGGCATCTTTTGGGGATTTCTTTTCTTCAATGAATTGCGCCAAGCGGGCTGGCGGCGCTGGACCGGAGTGTTGGGCGGAGCGCTGGTGATGTGCTTTGGTGCGGCCTTGCTCGCTGTGGCATCGTCAACGCAGGCGACCGCGGGACATTCTCCGCGCGGTGTCTGGGCCGCGCTGGGCGCTGGAGTCCTTTGGGGCACCATGTACATCCCCTACCGCAAAGCGTACCTGACGGGGATGAATCCGCTTTCTTTCGTCACCTTCTTCACCTTCGGCGAATTGGGCATGATGGCGGCTCTCGCGGTCAGTTATACGGGCCTGGCTCCGCTTTGGCGGGAATTGCAGAGCGCACGCGGCGTCATTTTCTGGCTGATGCTCGGAGGCTTCATCTGGGTGATCGGCGATGTGTTCCAGCAATACGCGGCCAAGTACGTGGGAATCAGCCGGGGCATCCCGCTTTCGAATTCGAACCAACTCTGGGGTCTGTTGTGGGGGATTTTTGTTTTTGGCGAGTTGCACGGCCGCGGCGTTTCCATCTACATGCAAGTCGTGGGAGGCTCGCTCCTGATGATGCTGGGCGTCGGCGCCATCGCATTTTCCTCCGCCACCGGAAAGGAACAAACGCGCTGGAAAGAAGCGGCCCAGCGCGAAGGCCGCCGCTACGGCGTTGCCGCAGACTACGTCGAAGCGCGCATGGAGGGGCGTCAGCTCGCCGGTGAGTCAAGACCCGGACGGAGCGCGTGGGACTGGCTCCTGGTCGGCGGAGCCACAAGCATTTTCGTAGTTTTTGCGACCATGGCGCGCGTACCGCAAATGTCCTTCCGTTGGGGGCCTGTCGTGCTTCTGACGCCCTCTGGCGAACCACGCGCTTCCACTGAATCGGCCATTCATCTTTGAAAACTTCCGCGCATCCTTTAGAGTGGCACCGGCAAGATGACCGAATCTTCCAAGGTTGACGTCGTCGGCGTGGGGCTCAACGCCTCCGACACGCTTATCCCCGTTGCTCACTATCCGACGCGCGGATCCAAGGTCGAATTTCGTTCCGCGCAGGTGTTGCCGGGCGGCCAGGTCGCCACCGCCATGGTGGCGTGCCAGCAGTGGGGATTGCGCACGCGCTACGTCGGCAAGGTCGGCGACGACAGCGCCGCAGTGGTTCACCGCGCGGAATTTGCGCGCCTCGGCGTCGAGGCGCATTTGTTCACGGCTCCGGGCTGCCCCAGCCAGCAGGCCTTCATTCTGGTGGATGACTTTGGCGAGCGCACCGTTCTTTGGAAACGCGACGAGCGCTTGACCCTTCGTCCGGAAGAACTGCGGCGCGAATGGATTGTCAATTCCCGCGCGCTTCACGTGGACGGGCACGATACCGCCGCCGCGAGCGTCGCGGCAGGCTGGGCGCGGGCCGCCGGTGTCCCTGTCATCGCCGACCTGGATGAACTCTACCCCGGCGTGGAGACGCTCTTGAAGAACGTGGATTATCTCATCACCAGCAGGGACATCCCGGGCCGGTTGATGGAGGAGCATGATTTGAAGAAGTCGCTGCCCGCGCTCAGGGATCGCTTTGGCTGCCGCCTTACAGCGGCAACTTTGGGTGAACAAGGTGTGCTCGCTTGGGATGGGACGCAGTTTGGCTACGCAGCCGCTTACTGCATAGATGTTGTGGATACCACCGGCGCCGGTGACATTTTTCACGCTGGCTTTATCTATGGGCTCTTGCAGGGCTGGCCGCTGCAGCGCCAGTTTGAGTTTGCCTGTGCCGCCGCCGCGCTGAACTGCACCGCTGTCGGCGCCCGCGGCGGAATCCAGCCCATCGAAGCCATCGAGCGCCTGATGGCCACCGGCGCTCGCCACTCCCCCGCGTACGACGCGTCGAAAATGACCTGATGGAACTCTCAGAGACTACGAAACACCAGCCCAACTCGAATCAAAGTAATACTTGGCTAGATGCCTCCATGCGAATTCACCCGCTGCCAACACATGCGAGTAGCAGGCCAATCTCCGATCAATGCGTTATACGTCCAGTGAAAAACGCAGCGTCATCGGTCAGCACTGGACGACTGCTGAGGATCTATTTCCCCGAATATCGTTCTGGTAGAGTGCTAAGCCGTAAGCAGGTCCATGATGCAGCCGGCAGAAAGACCGTCTCTCTACAGCAGACTTGGTGGCGTCTATAGCATCGCCACGGTGGTGGACGACTTCGTAAACCGAATTATGGTTGACCCGAGATTGAACGCCAATCCCTTGGTGGATGAAGCACACCATCGCGTGCCGCCTGCAGGATTCAAGTACCTGGTGACCGAGATGGTCTGCTGGGCTACAGGCGGCCCGCAAAAATACACAGGGAAGTCGATGGCGGACTCACATGCTCACTTGAAGATTACCAGCAAGGAGTGGGAGGCGTTCCTGGACGATTTTCAACAAACGCTGCATAGATTCGCGGTTCCCGCCGAGGAGCAAGCTGAACTGAAAGCGATCGTCAACAGCACGCGATCGGATATTGTCATCGACTCCGCGCTCGTTGCGGGCTCGAAGCCATAGGAGCACAACCCTCGATCACGTCCCGTACCACGGGATCGGATACATTTGAAATCACATGTCCGATAAGCGCGGTGATCAGGCATGTGGATTGATCCGCCCGCAATCGGGGGGGGGCGAGTGCCCAATGGAATAAACCACCTGACTACTTGCGAGAGCGATTGCCCTTCGGCTGCAGGTAGTGCGCGAAAGTCCATTCGCCGATGGCGATGCCCGAAGCCAGCCCGTCCTCGTTGGCGGAGCGGTAGTGGATGCCGCCGTAAAGGCGACTGAGGGCCGCCTCGCTGGCCGCGGCCCGGAAGCCAGTGAAGCTGCGCGTCACTCCGGGCAGGAAATCCGAACCGGTAGTGAAGGCAATGTCGTCCGTTCCATAGAACCCGGCCAGCACTTTCGAGGCCGCGCCACTGAAGGTGCTGTGGCCGGAAGTGTATTCGGGGAATGGTGGCGTGGCGATGAACGGACTCCAAGTTGGATCGGCGACCGTGGCGGGATTGCCGTCCGCGTCCCCGTTGCGAATGCCGGTCACTGGGCGCCAGAAGTTAAATGTGTACTTGGCGTCCCAGGCGCAGATGGCCGCGTCGGCCATGGCAATGTTCAAGAGCGCGAACAGGCGCGCGTTTTGCTCCATCGTGTTGTCCATGGCCGCGGCGACGTCCTGCGCGATGCTGTTCCAATGCCCGGGAGGAGTCTCGGTGCCCGCACCGTCCGCCCAGAACAGTGCGATCAAATCCTGCTCAGCCGTGCGCGCGGAGCCGACGGCCGCGCCGAGCGTTTTGACTTCGTTGTAATCGGCAGCATACCTCGCGCTAGCAAGGGCGGGCGGTCCCGGCGGGCGGAACTGCGAACTGTTGGTCATGGCGAAGGGCGTGACGAATGCCCACTGCGGCAACAAATAGGGAGCAAACGCAGGTGGCGTCGGTTGCCAGGCGCCAGGGCCGCTGCCGGAAGAGGGAGGGACCGTTGCCCCGGAACCGTCGCCGGTGCGCCAAGCGAGGATCTGGTCCGCGACCGATTCGCCCCATGCGATTCCGGTGCTTTTCTGAGGGCCGTTCCGGATGGCGGACAGAATCGTCGAATGCAGGTCATCGAAGCTGGCAGCATTTGCGGGAAAGAGCGTGACGAGTACTTTGTGCGCAGCTGCACTGGCGGCGGCTTCCTCGGAAGCGCTGGCTGGCACCGCGCTCTGCACAAAATAGGCTTCGTGTCTGCGGTCGATGCCATTGACCGCGTCGTAGATCGATGCGTGGAGAATGGCCAGAGCCCGCGAGGCTATCGGCGGAGGCGTCCTGCCAGCGCGAATGGCATTGAGCGCGGCTGTGTTCCACTCGATGACTACGTCGCCATCGGCCGTTCCATTCGTGAAGGCACGTTCAACGCCTTCCTGTCTGGGGACGGAGATTTCGCGGCCGATATGCGAGGCTGCCGCCACGACCACTGGGGCGAGACAAGCAGCGAGCAGCAGGAAGCACAACCTGGTTTTTGTAGTCAATATGTTCTCCTCCGAGCGAATTCATGTTTGCTCTTGGAGACCAGGACCCAGAGCATCGGGGCGCAACTTCCTGAACTGACCGCACTTCACGCAGGTGCTGGCCTCCGGCGCCAGCGCCAGACAATCGAACGAACGGCCCCACAGCACGGCCCTCATCGGGTATCGATCAGAGGGTCGGTTCGACGTTAGCGGACTTAATCTTCGCCGTGTACCTGGAAGGAGCCCTCGACGAGAATCTCATTGAACGGAGACGCGGGCAAAGTGTTCACCTTCAGCACGGAAGTGGCACCTGGCCCGCCTCTTTGCACTACAAACGTGAACGGAACGTTGGAGCCCGCTCCGAGTCCCGTGATGCTCCCTGTGCCAGTCAAGGTCGCAGTATCGCCTTGTACGGTAGCTCCGGTGATCTGCCCAGTGACGTACATTGCATTCACGGTGAACTGAGCGCTCTTCGAGCCCGTTCCGGCTTCGGGAGCCAACGCCAGACACTCGAGTGAACCTGTCACGGCGCCGCCGGTCTTTTCGGCGTGAAAGGCGATTGTCGTCAGAACAGGGATGAACCCTCCCGACGGTCCTGTCCCACCCTGGATGATCGTTGTTCCGCCGCCGCGGGCAATCGTTCTGTCAGCAGTTTCCCCGCCGGACGCCGCACGCGTCGAGAAAATTGCCGCCAATCCAATTACTGCTGTCAAAAACAAAAAACCAACAAGCCACAGCCTCGCGAGCTTTAGCCGTACTAGCATGTTCTTCTCCCCACGCAGCTCTGTGAATTCGCGTTAGAACTTGGGTTCCGGGCAAAGCGCGCTGCGCGCCCCGAACCCATGGCTGTCTTCGATCAGGTCTGACGCCCCGGTGGGCGGGAGTGAGAATTTCCTTGACTACCTCGCCCCCCGGGGCGGATTCCGCATTTCAGCGTCAAGCGAGCCGGCCTATTACCTAACGTGGAAGCTCGTCCGGTTCGCGTTCACAACGCCCGCGGGCGCCTGGGCATCCCAGTAAGTCACAAAGTCTTTCGTGGCAATCACTCCCTCCACGATACCGCCAAGCGCCCCAGGGCCATGGCAGCCGACGCCGAGGACGCCGTTGCTGCCGTCGGAATACTCGATTCGCAAAACCGCGTTGCCATTGGCCCCTGTGCCGTCGTCGATCAGGTCAATGATGCTTGGCGTCTGAAAGTTCGCGAACTGCCAACTGAGCAGCTCCCTTACCTCATAGGTGCCGCTTCCAGTCGAGGTGGTATCGCTAAACGTCTGCCACGTACCTCCACCGGTGGCACTGCTGGACGTGCCGCCACTTGCAGGCCCGATGAAGGTCCCAGAACCCGTGAGCTTGATCGTCAGGGTGCTGGGATTGCGGGCTGCTGCGATTGCGAAGCCGCCTGCGCTAACTGTGGGCGGAGTAGTTGCTGCGTTGAAGTTGATGATGTCCCAGCGGACATGGTCAGCCGAGCCCTGCACCACTGGGAGACCCACTGTCATGCACAAAAACGCCGCCAAAGACACAACCGCACTTACTAGAATCCATTTCGATGTCATTTTCATGTTCGTACTCCTTGCAAAACACAGATGGGCCCGCCTGCCCGTGACGAAACAACCGAGAGAAGGGCCGAGGGACCGGAAAAAAGTGAAAGAGCGGCGGCGATTCTGTGCTTCGTTCTTGCCCGTGTCAACAAAAAATCGAAGTACTGGTAGGAGGGGAACCATCGTGCGCCACCCTAGTCGCGTTGCGCGTGACGAATGCAGTGGCCGACGAAAGAAGCGCGCCGGCAACCAAGTTGTCCCGAGTTGAAAAAACACTTGCACATGAATTGCTCTCGATGCTAAGAGGGTGTTTCATGTTGTGCCCGCCAGACGGCTTTACTTGAACTGCCCGCTGACCGCTTGGCCGCGTGACAGGCTATCCCTAGAAGCGGCATGCTCGGCAGTTCCATTCGAGCCACCACGCGATAACTCCCGGTTTGTCGGCTTCTTATCGTCGGACCACGCGGCTAAGTCCTGGTAAGTCGTATTACCGGAAACTAGCCACGAAACGCGATTGCCGCATGTTGAGCCTGCGCCGACGCGGGTGTTATCCTGCCTTCTATGGCGGACCCCGTCGTTTCTCCGCCGGAAGTGGCGTTCACCTCCCCGCTCGAACACTCCCGGCGTCAGCTCGAAGCCTTGCTCGAGGTCAGCGAGGCCATCGCGCAGCAGCGCGATCTTCCCGCGCTTTTCCACGACCTTGCCGGCCGCCTTCATTCCGTTATCGAGTTCGACTTTCTTACTCTCGTCCTCCACGATCCCGTCCGGAACGTGATGCGGCTTCATATTCTGGAAACTCGCGTCCCCACGGAAAAAGCCGCGGGCATGGAAACGCCCATCGAAGGCCATCCCTCCGGCTGGGTCTGGGAAACGCAGCAGCCTCTGGTCATTGCCGATGTCGCCGAAGAGACGCGTTTCCCTGACTTCATGCCGCGGCTCCGCGAACACAATGTTCGTTCTCTGGCCATTTTCCCGCTCACGACGGCGCAGCGCCGCCTTGGCTCGATGGGCTTCGGGCGCATGGTTCCTCACCGCGTCACGGACACAGAGCGGGAATTCATGCAGCGCGTGGCCAGCCAGGTCGCCGTGGCTGTGGATAATGCGCTCAATTTCCAGAATTCCCAGGCCTACCAAACACAACTCGCCCGCGAGCGCGACCGCCTCCAGGTTCTTCTCGACGTCAACAACGTGCTCGTCACCAGCCGCGAGGTCAGCGAACTCTTCCGCGGCATTGTCGGCAGCCTCGAGCGCGTTATT
>QHYF01000057.1 GCA_003224075.1 Acidobacteriota bacterium | reverse complement strand
CAGCCGCTCGAACGCCAGCGCCAGCGCCACGAACGCTCCGGTGATCGACGCCGTGCGCGTCCCGCCGTCCGCCTGGATGACGTCGCAATCCAGCCACACGGTGCGCTCCCCCAGCGCCTCCTGGTCCGTCACCGAGCGCAGGGAGCGGCCGATCAATCGTTGAATTTCCAGCGTGCGCCCGGACTGTTTGCCCCGAGCGGCTTCGCGCGGCGTACGTTCTTCCGTCGCGCGCGGTAGCATCCCATATTCGCTGGTGATCCAGCCTTTGCCGCTGCCCTTCAGAAAGCTGGGCACGCCGTCATCGACTGTGGCCGTGCAAATCACGCGCGTGTTTCCCAGCTCGATGAGCACGCTGCCTTCGGCCGTGGAAATAAAATCCGGCGTGATTTTCAGGGGCCGCATCTGCTCCGCGGTTCGCCCGTCGGCTCTCACTTTTCCTCCTGCTGGCATTTTCAGCGTGCCCGGCAATTCTATGATTTGCGTTCGGGCTGCGACAGTTTGCCGGGGCCCTTGTCTGGTGTCAACTTTCCGGTGGCTGAAGCCGGAGGTTTGTCGCTCGTTGGCACGGCTGGTTTTTCCGAACTGGGCGCGGTCAGCGGCTGGCTCGCCGGAAGTTGCGCTTGCCTGCTTCTAACCGCGAATGCGCCGGTCAGATCCAGATGTCCCGCCAGTGTTTCCGCTTCCTGCCCATGAATCAGGATTTTCAGCCGCTGCACCTGCGGCACGTTGGCCTCCAGTGTCCGCGTAATGGAATCCACCGCCAACTGTTCGCTCACGATCCCGGAGGGAATCGAGGTCGCCAGCGCTTCGGAGAAATCCGCGATCGCCGTTCCATCCGGCAACAGATAAAAGCCGAGCAGCACCGCATCCGGCGGCAGGGTCCGCAGTTCGGCATCCACGGGACCGGCCAGGAGCGTGTTCAGCACTTGCTTCGAGCGCGGCACCGGATCCCTCGAAAGCGGCAGCTCCACTGTCACCGGCGCCAGTGTGGAGTCGCCCGCATCCGAAGCCCAGAAGAGGCTCGTTTTCACGCGAGGATCCGCTGGATTCACTGCGACCGGTTGTATCAATTCGCGCCGCGCCTGCACTTCGCTCTGCTGTTGCAATCTTGCGGCGCGCCTCACTCGCCTCCGCAGAATTGGGAAATAAATCGCCGCTGCGAGCACCGCCATGGCCAGGCCGGCGATCACAAAAACTTTCCAGCGCGGCGTCATGGCAGCCCTCCCGGCACATTGGGAACAATGTAGGTTGGCTTAAATGCCGCAGTACCGCGAGCGATGGCATCCGCCACGCCCGGCGCCATGCGGTCCAGCTGAGCGCGGTCATCCACTGTTACACTCGAGATTTCCACCGCGATGGCCGGGGCGGCCGTCGTTCGAAGCTGGCGCACCGACGCCGTTTGCGAGGTGTCTGGCGAACCCTTGAAGCGTTGCGCGAGAAGTCCCTGGACCAGATCGCCGAATTTCCGGCTCAATCCGAGAAACGGCGCTTGCGCGCGGTCCCACGGAATCAGCCCGTTCGCATTCGTGACCGGCGGCAAATCGGAGTTGACGTAAACGCGCACCGTGCCCGGCAATCCCGTCGACGAGACGTGCAGCGTGATGAACACCGCCCCGCGCTGTGCGTTCGCGGTCGCGGAACGGTCATCAAACGATGGGTCTTCATTCCCCTGCCGCGTCTGCACTACCTGAAAACCTTGCAGCTCCAGCGCGCGCCGGACCTGCATCGCGAAATCCAGCACGATGTCGCTCTCGCGTATGCCGCCTGTGCCTCGCGCGCCCGGGTCGGTCCCGCCGTGCGCGGGGTCCAGCACCACGATGTTGAGGCCGCCTTGTTGCGGTTGTCCGCTGAACGGGGAAGCGGCCGATCCTGCCATTCCGCCTTGCGGGGAGGCCGCCGGTGGATTCGCCGGCGGTGGCGTGCCCGGCGCCGGTTGCTGGGTTTGCGACGGAGCCGGAGAGGAGACGACCATTGCCGCGCCTGTGAAAACCACGGAGAGCGTCCCAAACAGTGAAAGAAGCCTGATTCGAACGATGTTTCCCACGTCGAGCAGCATATCAAATCTGTTCGTCAAACCGTGCCGCGCGAAACAGGCAACCGCTGCGAAAAAGGGACGGCCCTAACGCTGCCCATTGATGCTGAATCGAATTTATTCTGCGCGAAATCTAGTGCGCCGCAGGGGTTTCTCCGATGGCCACCGGCTTCAGATTGGATTTTTCGAGCATTGCATTGACGCTTGCAAGATCTTCTCGCTGAAACGCGCTCCAGCGCGCCAGCGTGTCCACTGCGGCCTCTTCCCACTTCTCGCCCGCGGTTGTGGCGTCCGCTGTCGGCGCAGCGTCGGCGCTCTCCACGATAAGCAGCAGTCCATTCAGCGCCGCCGCAACTTTGGGAAGCGGTTCATGGTCCTTGCTTGGAGCAGCGAGTCCAAACAGCATGAACTCGGCGTCGCTGTCCGGCTCCACCGCCGCTTCCATCTTTTTACCCAGCCCCTCCAGAGCCATCAACAGCTCGCTGTTGCCATGCGCGTCCTTCTTGCGCGCTTCAATCTGCTTTCGGAGGTCGCTTACCTGCTGCAACGCCGTCGAGACTTCACCCAGTCTCGCTGCCAGCTTCCAGGCCAGCTCAAACTGCCGAACCAGCGCGCCCTGCGGAGTTTTCACGCGCGGGTCCATCTTGATCGTCAGCGGCTGTGTGCTGCTCTTGCCTTTGGCGGTGAGCTTTGCGGTGTAGTTTCCAGGCACTGCCAACGGACGGGACTGCCTGCGGAACGAGCTGCGGGCGCCCTTCGGCGGCGGATACTGCAAGTCCCAGACGAACCGGTGCATGCCCGCCTCCGCTGAGAGAGGTTGCGGGTCGCGTACCCAGGTGATTGGAAACTGCACGTCATTTGGATTGGTCTTGCGCAATTCATCGTCGCTTGCGAATCGCCGCACCAGCTTCCCCTCAGAATCGAAAATTTCTAGTTGCACGGCTGACGGCGATTTTTCCTTCAAGTAATAATCCAACGCGGCGCCGTCCGGTGGGTTCGCTGCCAGCGGTTCATCCATCGGCACCGGCGTGCCTTGATCCGACCCCGGACGCACGCGATAGGCGGTTTCCGGACGAAAGAGCCAGGAATCAGCGGTTGCCACATGCGAGTCGATTTGCCGCAACGGTGTCACATCGTCCAGGATCCAAAACGAGCGTCCAAAAGTGGCAATCACCAGATCGTCGTCGTGCACCACCAGGTCGCGCACCGAGGTCACCGGCAGATTGAGTTGCAACGGCTGCCAGGCGCCTCCGTCATCGAATGAAACGTAGACTCCCTTTTCTGTACAGGCGTACAACAATCCTTTTCGAACCGGATCTTCCCGGACGCAGTTCAAAAAGCTTCCCTCGGGAATCCCATTCGAAACGCGCTGCCAGCTTTTCCCAAAGTCCCGCGTTCGGTAAAGATACGGCCGCAAATCCTCGAGCCGGTGCCGGTCCACCGCCGCGTAAGCCGTCCCCGCCTCGAAGTGTGACGCTTCGATGTGCGTCACCTTGCTCCACGGCGTCAAGTCCGGCGGCGTGACGCTTTCCCACGATTTCCCTTCATCTTGGGTCAACTGGATCAGTCCATCGTCCGTGCCCGCCCAGATTTCGCCCGCGCGCACGGCCGACGGCGCAATCGTATAGATCACCCCACGGCGTTTTACCGCGGGAGCGCCGGCCGCCGTCGCTGCGTCCAGATTCGATGGCACTCCGGGATCTTCTCGCGTGAGATCAGGACTGATCACCTGCCACGAGTTCCCGCCGTCCGCCGTTCGAAACAGAACTTGCGAGCCGAAATACAGCACGTGCGGATCGATTGGCGAAAACACCAGCGGCAGCGTCCACGTGCGCCGGTAATCGCCGGGATGCGCCAGCGTCGGGGGCATTTGTTGGACTTGTTCATCGCTGAAATCCTGCCGCGCCACGAAACCTCCAAACGCAATGCCTGGATTGAGCGGGTCTGGTGCAATGTAGCCGTTTTCGTCACCGGCTTCCATCGGCCTCCAATCGTGAAAATTCAGCGAGCGGTAACCGCTGCGGCTTGGCGTGGCCGCCGAACCGCTGTCCTGCTGTGCTCCGTACACCCAGTACGGAAACCGATTGTCCGTAGCCACATGATAGAACTGCCCGGTGGCCTGGTTGTACCAGGAACTCCAAGTTTCTCCGCCGTTGCGCGTCACGATCGCGCCCTGGTCACAGCTCAGAATCATTCGCCGCGACTCGTCGGGATCAATCCACAGTTCGTGGTAATCGTCGCCCCCGGGAGCTCCCTTGAATGCCGTGAACGTCTTGCCTCCATCGTGTGATTTGTAAGCCGAAGTATTTGGAACGTACACCGTGTCTGCATCTTTGGGGTCCACGCTGACTTCTCCGAAATACCAGCCGCGTTGCCAGATGCGCCTGTCGTTCGAAACACGCTGCCAGTTTTGCCCGCTGTCGTCGGAGCGATAAAGCCCGCCATCCTTGGCGTCCACGATGACGTAAATCCGCCGCGGATTGCTTGGCGCAAAAGCTATGCCGATCCGTCCGAGCCCCTCCGACGGCAATCCGCGCCCCGTCACCTGTTCCCAGTGGTCGCCGCCGTCATTCGAACGATACAGGCCGCTGCCTGGCCCATTCGAAGGCGGATAGATGCTCCATGGCGGCCTTCGCGTCTGCCACAGCGCCCCATAAATCGTTTTCGGATTTCCCGGTTCGAACGCTAAATCGATCGCCCCGGTGTTTTCATCATGGAAGAGAACTTTCTTCCAGTTTTTTCCCCCATCGTTCGAACGAAAAACTCCGCGCTCTTCGTTTGGCCCGTAGGCGTGGCCCAGCGCCGCAACGAAGACCCTTTTCGGGTCGCGCGGGTCCACCAAAATTCTCCCGATCTGCCGCGAATCCTCCAGTCCGATGTGCGTCCACGTCTTGCCGCCGTCGGCCGACTTGTACATCCCATTTCCTTGCGAAATGGAAGAGCGCATGTCGGCTTCGCCCGAGCCCACGTAAATCACGTTTGGATCCGAAGGCGCCACCGCGATCGCGCCGATCGACGCGATCGGTTGCGAATCAAAAATCGGTTTCCACGTCCGCCCCGCGTCATTCGTTTTCCAAACGCCCCCGCCCACGCTTCCAAAATAGAAAACTTCGGGCTGTCCGCGCACACCCGTCACCGCCAGCACGCGTCCGCCCCGAAACGGCCCAATCGAACGCCACCGCAACTCCTGAAAGAATTTGGGATCCACGTGCTGTGCGGCAACGGGCGTGGCCGATGCTGCCCAGAGGCTTGACATCACCAATCCGGCCGCTAACCGAAGACTCCGTGGTCCTGAGAATCTCACGTTAAGCATCTCCCCGATCCATTCTGGAATCATTCGAAAGCGTGGAGTATACAGCAGCGGATGAAACGCCCGAAACTGCAATCCCAGCCAGATGTTGTCTTAGGGAAACGGATGTGAGCGACTTACGTTGCCTCGGCGTTTTCGGCGGTAACCCCGCGGACATTGCGCCGAAGCTTGCCGGTGGCCAGGTAGGACACGAAGCCTCCCACCATAATCAGCGCCCCGAAGGCCAGTCCGTTCATTCCGAGGACGACTTCGTTCCCGCTTTCGACGGTCGCAAGGATCAGCAGAAGCAGCGGGAAGATTCCACAAGCGATCGCGCCGGTCAGGCCGCCCGGCACGCGGAATTCGCGCTTTAATTCCGGTTCTCGAACGCGCAGCGCAACCAGCGTCACGAACTCCAGCATCAGGCTGGCGCCATAAAGCATGATGTCCAAAGTGACCAGCCGCTTGAAACCCAGTCCCAGACACAGCGCCCAGCACACGGCGCAGAAGAGGATAGCCACCCAGGGCGCACGCGATTTCGAATTCATCTTTGCGAAAAATTTTGGCAGCATGCCGTCCCGCGCCATGGCCAGCGGAAGGCGCGAGTAGCTCATCACCAGGGCGTTGAACATGCCGAATGCACTCATCATCCCGCCAAGAACGATCAGGAACCTGAGCCATTGGAATCCCAGGAACTTGCCGCCGATGAGACCCGCCACGGCCGCCCACGAGCCGTCGCTGCCGAAGCTTGAGGCCGGAATGCCGCTGAAGTACACGGCCAGGAACGGCAGGACGTAACTCAGTGCCACCAACGCCACGGCCGCGATCATCGCTCTCGGATAGGTGCGCTGCGGATGGTCAACTTCCTGGGCAATCGTCGAGGCGTTATCCCAACCCATGTAGTTCCACATGGCGACCAGCACGCCGCCGAGCAAGCCCAATCCCGCGGTGGCCGGCGCGGCATGCGCTTCCGTCAGCGCTCCCATTTTGAATGGCGCCATCACCACGATCAGCGCGAACGGCGCCGACAACAAGAAGAACAGCCACAGCGAAGTAATTCCGACTACGCGAATTCCCGCCAGATTCAGCGCCGCGCACGTGACGACCACAAACAGGCCCGCATAAATCCCATGATTTCCAGCGCCGAACCACGGCGACATCTGCTTCAGATAAAAAACAAAAAGCGTCGGATAAATCGCCATATCGAAAATACTCGCGGCCAGCGAGAGCCACGCTTCCTGAAAGCCCCAAAAATTTCCCAAGCCACGGCGCACCCACGCGTAGTAGCCTCCCTCCGCAGGAAGCGCGCCGGAGAGTTCGCCAATCATGAACGCCGTCGGCAAGCACCACAGCACCGGCAGAAACAACAAGATCAATATACCGTGGCGGTAACCCGCGCCGTGAATGATCTCTTCCGTTCCGTACGTGCCGCCGGACACCATGAAGAAAGTGGCGGCCACAAGCGGCCAGAGGGTAAGTTTGGCGACTCTTTTTTTCGCTGTTAGGATTGCGCGGGAAGCGGGCGTGGCAGGGAGCGATAAAGAACTCAATTTTTACTCTTGTCCTCCTTGGGCGATCCTCGCTCTCGTTGCCGAGCCGACGGCTGTGCGTCCGCAACTGACGTTGACCGCTCGAGGCGGCACCCGTCAGTGGAGCGTGTTCGCATTCGCAGAATACAAGAGCCGCTTCTGCATGCAAGGAAAAAATGCGCGCGGACGAACAAATTTTTTGTGCGGCGCGATCGTAATTCCGTATCACCAAAGCGTCGTTCTTGCGTGCTATTCGCGTGGGCTCCGGAATCTCGCCTGCCGCCCCCCTCGTTACGAAATCGAGAGAATGAAAACTGACTGCAGACAATCATGCGCCCCTTTCTTCTTCCGGCCATTCTTTTTCGCACATTCGGGGCCTGCTCTTCTGCTACACTACGCTCCCGTTTTGGCCTCCATCCTTTTCGTGAGGAGTTGCCCCCATGAGGAATTTGTTCTGCAGCACACTTGCTCTTTTGTTTCTCGGCCCCTCATCGTCCGCTCCGGGGCAGGAACCGGGGTCGAAGCCGGCCGTCACAACTACCTCCGCCACGCCCCGCAACATCACCATTGACGACTACTTTCAGATTCGCGATGTCTCTCAGCCCGAATTGAGCCCCGACGGTCAGTGGGTGACTTACACCGTTCGAACCAAGATTCTGAAGGAAGACAAAAACGAACAGCGTCTCTGGATGGCCCCGACTCATGGCGGCGATCCTATTCCCATGACCGCCGAAGGTGTTTCCTCTTCGCACCCCCGCTGGAGCTCCGACGGCAAATTCCTCGCCTTCCTCTCTGCTCGAAACAACGGCAAGACCCAGGTCTGGCTTTTGAATCGTCTCGGCGGCGAAGCGGCTCGCCTCACGGACACAGCTCAGGGCGTTGACGACTTCGAATGGTCCCCCGACAGCACTCGTCTTGTTCTAATTCTCCGCGATCCCAAGCCCGAAGATCTCGAAGCTGCGAAGGATAAAGACAAACCCGCCGCTGCTCCCGCGAAACCCAAAACTCCACCCCCTTTTATTGTTGATCGCCTTCAGTTCAAGCGCGACACCGTCGGCTATCTCGATCGCCGCCGCACCCATCTCTACGTCTTTAATGTCTCCGCCAAAACCACTACTCAAATTACTTCCTGCGACTACGACGACTCCGAGCCCGCTTGGTCGCCCGACGGCAAGTCTCTCGCCTTCACGAGCAACCGCAGCACTCCTGATCCCGACCGCAATTTCAACAACGACATTTGGGTCGTCCCTGCCAACAACACCGACAAAGGCGCGAACGTCGCACGCATTACCACTAATCTCGGCTCAGATCATTCGCCGGCATGGTCTCCCGACGGCAAATGGCTCGCCTTCGTTAGCCAGGTCGACGTCAAGGCCATCGACTACGCGACGCAGCATCTTGCCATCGCTCCATCGAACGGCGGCGAAGCGAAAGTTCTCACCCTCGCCTTCGATCGCAGCGTCCACCGTCCGCGCTTTTCGGCTGATGGCCGCTTCATCTACTTCATCGCCGAAGACGATGGCACGCAAAATCTTTGCCGCATCGCGGTTACCGGCGGCGAAGTCACTCGCCCCATCGGCGGCCACCTCACCGTAGACAGCTATTCACTCGGCAAAGATGGCGCGATCGCCGCGGAGATCGGCATGCTCGATCGCCCCAACGAAATCTATCTCTCGACTGGAAACGATCTCACTCGCCTCACCAAAACAAACGACGAGCTGATTTCGCAGTTGCGTTTGGCCAAGGCCGAATACGTCCACTTCAAAAGCAAAGATGGCAGCACCATCGCCGGTTACCTCTACAAACCCGTCGAATACACTCCCGGCAAAAAAGTGCCCACGCTCCTCAATCCTCATGGCGGCCCCGTCGGCCAATATTCCGCTGCCTTCTATCACCTCGCGCAGCTCTACGCCGCCAATGGCTATGCCGTTCTGCTGCCGAATCCCCGCGGCTCTTCCGGCTACGGCCAGAAATTCTGCGAAGCCATCTTCGCCGATTGGGGTAACAGGGACTATCAGGACGACATGGCCATGGTCGACTATACGGTCGCCCAAGGCATCGCCGACCCGGAGAAACTCGGCGTGGGCGGCTGGTCCTACGGCGGCATCTCCACCAACTTCATCATCACGCAGACCAATCGGTTCAAGGCCGCGATTACCGGCGCAAGCGAAGTTCTCTATGTTGCCAACTACGGCCACGACCACTATCAAAAACTCTGGGAACTCGAGCTCGGCCTGCCGTGGGAAAATCGCGCGCTCTACGAAAAGCTTTCGCCTTTCAACAAAGTTGCGAACATCACCACGCCCACACTTGTCATGGGCGGCGAAATCGACTGGAACGTCCCTATCATTAACTCCGAGCAGCTCTATCAAGCTTTGAAACGACTTGGGCGCACCACCGAGCTCATTGTCTATCCCGGCGAATACCACGGCTTCACCACGCCGTCGCACGTTAAGGATCGCCTCGAACGCTATCTCGCCTGGTACGCTCACTACGTTAAAAGTGATCCCGCGCCGGCGCGCCCCGCAACTGCCGAGGTGAAAGCGGCTGGGGGTGAATGATGCGCTCTCGTCATCTACTGCTGGCGTCAGCGTTTCTCACGCCGTACTTTTGCAGCTTTTCTTACGCACAGGCTCCTTTTGCCGCAGGCACTGCCTCCGCCGCGTCTGGGCAGAAAGCGACTGGCTACCTCGCGGTGCCTGCCGGCGTGGACGCTGCGACTAACATCCCGGTCGTGGTGGTGAATGGAGCGAAGCCAGGAAAAGTGCTCGCGCTGGTCTCCGGCGCGCACGGCACGGAGTACGCTTCCATCATCGCCATTGAAAAGCTCATCAGCGATCT
This sequence comes from Acidobacteriota bacterium, assembly GCA_003224075.1. Taxonomy (GTDB): domain Bacteria; phylum Acidobacteriota; class Terriglobia; order Acidiferrales; family UBA7541; genus Acidiferrum. The sequence goes on along the minus strand of QHYF01000057.1, from coordinate 3,016 downwards.
GGACCCTGCCCAAGTCACGGGCACCGTCATCCTTGTTCCGCTGGTGAATGTCCCGTCGTTCGAGCAGAAAGTTCCACACGTCAATCCCGTTGACGGCAAAAGTATGAACCGTTTTTATCCAGGCAAGGCTGACGGCACGCAAACCGAACGCGCTTCCTTCCTTATTACCAAGGAAATCGTGGACCGCTGCGACTACCTAATCGACTACCACGGTGGCGACCTTGACGAGAGCCTTCGCCCGTATGCCTACTGGGGACCGACGGGCAGGGAAGCCCAGGACCGCGTTTCCAAGGAGATGGTCCTTGCTTTCGGCCTCGATCACATCATTATCTGGCGCGAGCGCCCCACCGACCCGGCGGCCACGCGCTACCTTGATAACACCGCCTCCGTCCGTGGCAAACCGTCGATCGTTGTCGAGGCGGGTCACGCCGGCACGGTCGAGACCGACGACGTGGCGCTGCTCGTGAACGGCACGCTCAGCACGATGCGCGTCTTGAAAATGCTCCCGGGCCAGCCTCATCCCATTGAGAATCCCGTATGGCTCGAAAAAGTCGTTGACGTCCTCGCCGACCAGCTCGGCATTTTTTACCCGCTCGTCAAGCGTGGTACGTACGTGGAAGCAGGGATGAGACTCGGCACTGTCACCGACTTCTTTGGCAAAACTATTTCCGAGCCGCGCGCGCCGGTCGCCGGCATCATTCTTCACGTTAACGCCGTTCCAACGCTGAAAAAAGGCGACAACATCGCGAACATCGGCGTCGTGGCCGTCAAGGCTCCATAACCAAGCCTGATCGCGCCGAACCCTCCCGCCACCTGTTCGAATTCTGCGTTGATTGAATTCTTCGTGTTTTACAAGAAGCGTTGCCCGGGCGCTGTGTAAGGGGTATGCTCCTCGATTTCGTGGAGGTGGTAGATGCGTTTCGAAACAATCTCACGAGAAATTCTGATCGGGGCTGTCGCGCTAACGTGGATTGGCGCACTGCCGACGGTCGCGCAGCAATATGATCAGAAACTGTTTGGTGAGATGAGATGGAGATGCATCGGGCCGTTTCGCGGGGGGCGAACGGTGGCGATCAGCGGAGTGCCGCATCGGCCCAATGTGTTCTACATGGCGGCGGTAAACGGGGGCGTGTGGAAGACGACCGATTCCGGGAATACCTGGAATCCGATCTTCGACGATCAACCTACGGGCTCGGTCGGAGCGCTGGCCGTTGCGCCCTCTGACGCGAACATTGTTTACGTGGGAAGCGGGGAAGGATTGCAACGCCCGGACCTTGCGACGGGCGATGGAATCTACAAATCCACGGACGCGGGAAGAACGTGGACGCACCTGGGATTGCGAAACGCGCAGCAGATCACGGCGATTCTGGTGGACCCCAAAGATGCTAACCGCGTGTTTGTCGCCGCCGAGGGGCATCCCTACGGGCCGAACACGGAGCGTGGCGTGTTTCGCTCGACCGACGGCGGACAGACGTTTCAGAGAATTCTTTACAAGGACGAAAACACCGGGGCCGCCGATCTCGCGTTCGATCCCAGCAATTCGCAAGCGATCTATGCCGTTCTTTGGGCCGCGCGCGTCGCGCCCTGGGAAGTGCGGAGCGGGACATCGATTACGATCGCGGGAAGCGGGCTGTACAAATCGGTGGACGGTGGCGAGACATGGAAGCCGCTGACGAAAGGTTTGCTTAGTGCGACGGATGATCTTGGGCGCATGGGGATTGCGGTTGCGCCGAGCCGCCCAAGCCGGATTTATGCTTCTGTGGAAGCGAAGACCGGCAAGAGCGGCGTGTATCGTTCGGATGACGGCGGCGAAAGCTGGGAGCGGGTCAACGGCGACCGGCGAATTGGCGGGCGCGGCCCCGGCGCGCTGGGCATCGCGGTAGCGCCGGACAATCCGGACGTACTTTACGTTGCGAATACCACGACGTGGAAATCCACCGACGGCGGGAAAACGTTTGTTGGTTTCAAGGGCGCGCCGGGCGGCGACGATTACCAGCGCATCTGGATCAGCGCCGAGGATCCGCAAATCATCGCGCTCAGTTCCGATCAAGGCGCGGTCATCAGCGTGAACGGGGGCGCGACGTGGAGCAGTTGGTACAATCAGCCGACCGCGCAGTTCTATCATGTCACCACGGACAACCGGTTTCCGTACTGGGTCTACGGCGCGCAGCAGGAAAGCGGCTCGTCGGGAACAATGAGCCGGAGCGATTACGGAGAAATCAGCTTTCGCGAGTGGCACTCCGTTGGAGTCTTCGAGTACGGATACATTGCCGTCGATCCGCTCGACCCCAACATTGTTTACGGCGCGCGGCTTACGCGCACCAAGCAAGACATCGGCGAAGTGGCGGACATTACGCCGGAGCCGATTCGCCGCGGCGAATACCGCTACGATCGAACTCTGCCAGTAATTTTTTCGCCGCTCGATCCACATGCGCTGTATTTCTCCGCGAACGTGCTTTTCAAGTCCACGGATCGTGGCAATAGCTGGCAGGTGATCAGTCCCGATCTGACGCGGGCATCCTACGAAATCCCCGCGAATCTCAGTGCGTTCGCCGCCGGCGATCCGGAGAAAGGGAAGCATCGCGGGGTGATTTACGCGGTGGCGCCGTCTTTCAAAGAAGTGAACACGATTTGGGCGGGCACCGACGACGGTTTGATTCAGATTACGCGAGATGGCGGCAAGAACTGGCAGGACGTGACCCCGCCGCAGTTAAAACCCTGGAGCAAAGTGTCCATCATCGAAGCGAGCCACTTCGATGCAGGGACGGCGTACGCAGCGATCAACAGCTTCCGGCTCGACGATTTGCGCGCGCACATTTACCGCACGCGAGACTTTGGCAAGAACTGGCAGGAAATTACGAAGGGCATTCCCGATGGCGGCGCCAGCAACGTGGTGCGGGAAGATCCCGTGCGGAAGGGATTGCTCTTTGCGGGCACGGAAGGCTCCGTCTATGTTTCTTTCAACGATGGAGACGACTGGCAGCCGTTGCAACTCAATCTGCCGCATACGTCCATG
>QHYF01000314.1 GCA_003224075.1 Acidobacteriota bacterium | reverse complement strand
TTGGAATTTGCAGGTTTGGGTGCCACTCAGTGTTTTGTCCATTATCAGAGTGGCGGCCAGCCCTCGTCGTTTTGCCTGGCTATTATCGATAAAGCGAACCAAAAAATTAGGGTTGGCGAATCCTCAAAGGCCGCGAGGAATTTGGATGAGCTTCGGCGAATGATAGCTCAACGACGCTTTAGAGGTGGGCGTGGGTGCTAGAATATTGACAAGTCGCTATTTCACCGATTATTTATCCTAGTACCGGCAGTCTACCCGTAGTTTGGTTGAGAATAAATCCCGGCGATTCCACCGGATTTTGCGCGGGACGAGAAGGGCTTCGTGTTATGCTTTTGCGCGAAGTGAGTGCCGCAGAAGCCTCCTCACGCGGCCGCAAGCCGGCCGCCGTGGACCTTAGCGTACAAATTGGCGCGTTGCGCCTGCGGAATCCTATTCTTGCGGCCAGTGGAACGTTCGGTTACGGCCTCGAATTCGCCCACCTCGTTGACCTGAATCGTCTCGGCGGCTTCGTCACAAAAGGCCTCTCCCGTGAACCTATGGAGGGCGCCCCTGCGCCGCGGCTGTGTGAAACGCCTTCCGGCATGCTAAACGCCGTCGGTCTCCAAAATGTGGGGGTCCGGGCCTTCGTTTCCGAAAAACTCCCGGTACTGCGAAAATACGATACGGCCATTATCGCCAACGTCTTTGGATACAGCGTGGAAGACTACATTGAGGTGATCCAGGTCTTGGAAGACGCCGAGGGCTTGGTCGGCTATGAACTGAACATCTCGTGCCCCAACGTTAAAAAGGGAGGCATGCAATTCGGCAGCGACCCGAGCCTGGTGGCCGAAGTCGTCGGAGCTGCCCGGAAATCCGCTTCCAGAAGGCCCCTCTGGGTCAAACTTTCGCCTCTTGTTGCAAACATTGGACTTATTGCAAGTGCGGCCGAGGAGGCGGGTGCCGACGCCCTGACAGTGGCAAATACCTACCCGGCCATGGCAGTGGATTTCCGCACCGGCAAGTCGCGGCTGGGGAGCAAAACCGGTGGTTTGTCCGGACCCGCCATTAAACCCATCACTTTAAGGCTCGTTTGGGAAACGCGGCGGGCCGTCAAGACACCAATTCTAGGGCTTGGAGGCATCGAGACGGCAGAGGACGTGCTTGATTACCTGTCCGTAGGCGCTTCGGCAGTACAGGTCGGGACGGCCAGCTTTGCTGACCCGAGGGCCAGTGAGCGACTTGTCGAGGCCCTTACGAAGGTACTGGAACGTGCTAAAGCGTTTACTTTGAATGAGATAAAGGACAGATTTCTAACAGAAAATGGTTGACATAACGAGGCCTTTCTGCTACACTTTTTTGGATTTGAGTAGCACAAAGAACACACTATGAGACATCGACTCTTCATGATCTGGGCTGCGTTACGCTGGGTTCTTCTGATGTTCCTTATCGCCCCGGCGATGGAGGCCCCCCTCGTGGCGCACCTGAGCCAGCCGGTGAAGCCGATTAAGAGCTGGGTGGGCAATGCCAGTTGGTACGGCCCGGGGTTCAATGGGCGAAAGACCGCCAACGGTGAGCGCTTCGACTGCGAAGCCCTGACTGCGGCGCACCCCCACCTTCCTTTTGGGTCCTTGGTTCGCGTAGTAAACGCTCGGAACGGGAAATTCGAAGTGGTACGTATCAATGACCGAGGTCCTTATCAAGAAGGGCGCGAAATTGATGTATCCTATCGTGTCGCCCGGAAAATCGGCTTGATCCATCCGGGCGTGAGCCAGGTCCGGCTCGAATTGATGGAACTGCCAGAGAAGCACTGACCCCGAGGGAGTCGGGGTCAACTATGACCCTGACTTTCGACGCCCATCCCCGCAGCAGCCTGATTGTCGCCCTCGATTTCGATTCCTTATCTTCCGCAGTGAAGTTCGCGCAACAAGTTTCCGATCTTGTGGGCATGTTCAAGATCGGCAACCAGCTTTTTACGGCTGCGGGTCCGGCCGCCGTCAAAGAAGTCGCGGCCCTGGGCGCAGGCGTCTTCCTCGACCTGAAATTCCACGATATCCCGAATACGGTCGCCGGCGCGGTGCTCTCCGCCGCGGCGATGTCGGGAGTGCAGCTCGTCAATGTGCACGCACTCGGTGGCAAAGCCATGCTCGAAGCTGCCGCGCAGGCCATTAGCGCGGGCGTGCCGATGGGCGCCGACCGCCCGCGCTTGCTCGCGGTGACCATTTTGACGAGCATGGACCACAAGACCATGAAGGAAGTCGGAATCGGGGGCGCGCCGAAACTAAGGGTGGTTAAGCTGGCGCAGTTGGCGAAAAGCGCCGGGGTGGACGGCGTCCTGGCATCGGTGCAGGAAGCGCGGGCGATTCGCAAAGCCTGCGGACGGGATTTCTTGATCGTCACGCCCGGTGTAAGGCCAAAAGAAAATTTCGGGGCCTCCGACCAGGACGATCAATCCCGCAAGGCGACACCCGCCGAGGCCATTCGCGCGGGCGCGGACTTTCTGGTGGTTGGAAGACCCATCCTTGCGGCATCTGACCCGCGCGCCGCCGCGCAAGCCATTGTCGACGAAATCGCCGCGGCCGAGTAGACTTCGCAGTTTGACCCCTGATTCGTTCCTCCATTAGCATCCAAAGCGATACAAGTTTTTGCGCGCTTCCGAACATGTCTACCGCCACGAAAAGCGTGATTGTCGGCACGGCCGGGCACATCGACCACGGCAAGTCCACTCTGGTCGAAGCGTTGACCGGCACCAACCCGGACCGGCTGGCCGAGGAAAAGCGGCGCGGCATCACAATCGACCTGGGGTTCGCTTTCCTGGAGGAAAATGGCGTGCGATTCGGTTTCGTCGATGTGCCCGGGCACGAGCGCTTTGTCAGGAACATGCTTGCGGGAGCGGCGGGCGTCGACATTCTGTTGCTGGTGATTGCCGCGGATGAATCCATCAAGCCGCAGACGCGGGAACACTTCGACATCTGCCGGTTGCTGGGAGTGCGGCGCGGCGTGGTCACGCTGACGAAAAGCGATCTGGTGGACACGGAAACGCTCGAGCTGGTGCGGCTCGAAGTAGAGGAGTTTTTGCGCGGATCGTTCCTCGAACAGGCGCTGATTGTGCCGGTGAGCGCAAAAACTGGAGCCGGCCTTGCCGAGCTGAAGAAAGCATTGTTCGACGCCGCAATGACCGCGCCAGTGAAAGATGCGGCGCGATACTTCCGGCTGCCGATTGATCGAGCGTTCGCCATGAAAGGGTTTGGCTCGGTGGTGACGGGCACGCTGATTTCCGGAAGCGTTGCCGCGGGCGATGAAGTGGAACTGTTTCCAAGCGGCCAACGGCTGCGCGTGCGCGGCGTGCAGTCCGGCGGAAAGTCCGTGGAGCGCGCCACGCCGGGACAGCGAACCGCCGTGAACCTGGCGGGAATCGAGCACACCGCGCTGACGCGCGGCATGGTGCTGGCGGCGCCGGGAAAATTCCGCAAGACGCGGCGGAGCGACGTTCGGCTGGAATTGCTGGCGCCGGCCAGAAAGATGAAGCAGAGGACGAGGGCGCACTTTCACGCCGGAACGGCAGAAACCATCGCCGAAATATTTTTCCACGGCGAAAAAGAATTGCCGCCGGGCGGAAGCGCTTTCGCAAATCTGATTTCGCAAATCTGAAACTCCAGGACGAAATATTGGTGTTGCCGGGCGACCGCTTCATCGTGCGGCAGTTTTCGCCGGTGGTGACGATTGGCGGCGGCGCGGTATTGGATCCGCTGGCGCGGCGGCCGATGCTCAGAGATGCGGGACGCGCCGTTTTTCTCGAATCGCTCGAGAAAGGAAACCACGAGGAAATCCTGGCGGCGATGACGGAGCGCGCCTTGCTCGGACTCGGGATCGAAGAAATCGTGGCGCGAACAGGCTGGGCCGAAAAAGAAATCCACGAAGCCTCGGAAAAACTGTCAGGAAGCGGCCGCGTCAAAAGGGTCTCCGGAGAATTGTTTGAAGAAACGCGCAAGAGAATTATGGAAAAGGTCGAGACATTTCAGGAAAAAAATCCTCTGCTCCCCGGAATTTCTCGCGAGGATTTGCGCGCGAGTCTCGGAAAACGCGTGAGAACCGAAACCTTTCGCGCCGCGCTGGAAGAATTAGTGTCGCAAAAAAAACTCGACGCGCACGGCGAATTGGTAAAGAAAGCGGGCTCGGAAATCGCGCTCCAGCCCGAAGAAGCCAGGGCCAAAGAGCAAATCGAGGCGGCGTTCGCTTCCGCGAGCCTGACTGTTCCGTCAGTGAAAGAGGTGCTGGCAAGACTTCCGGTCGAAGCGAGGAGAGCGGAAAAGCTGTTACAGATTTTGCTGCGCGAAAAAAGTCTCGTGCGCGTTTCGGCGGAACTGATTTTTCACCGCCAGGCGCTGGCGCAGTTGAAGGAGCAACTTGGTGCTTACAAAAATGCAAGAGGCGACCGCATCTCAGTCCCCACATTCAAGGAGCTGACGGGGGTCACGCGGAAATACGCCATCCCGCTGCTCGAATACCTGGACCGGGAGCGGGTGACGCGCCGCGCGGGGGACGAGCGTGTTATTCTATAGGCGGCAGAATCGGCAGAGGCTTGCCGCGCAGGACTTACTGCGCTAGGGTTAAGGAGCGCGCCGCCAAGCGGGGCGCGTGGAGGCGGTTCATGGGTGAGTTCAGTATTTTTCATTGGCTGATCGTTCTGGCCGTTGTCCTGATTTTCTTTGGCGGCCGGCGCATCCCCGAAGTCATGAAGGGATTGGGTGAAGGCATTCGCAGCTTCAAGGAAGGCATGTCCGGTAATTCGCACACGCCTGCGCCGCCGGCACAGACGCCGGCTCCGACTCCAACCGAGAAGCCTTCCGAAGAAAAGAAATAGCGCTGGCGTTCGCAAGAATCTTCATGCGACTGTAGATGAGGGCGGCCTGTGCGGCCGCCCTTTTTGTTTTTCTTTAGAATATAGAATCACTACGAAATCGATCCGGCACGCATTCGGCCGCCCCACACCCCCGGCAGTTTGTATGAATGTCAAAGGAAAGGACTTACAAAATTGGCATTTCGTAAGTGATTGATTCTAAAGAGCACGCTTTCGGTTGATGGTAGCCGCTGGAGAAGGCGTCGAAACAAACAAAAGCGGCGGCCCTTCGGCTCCGCTCAGGATAAATGAGGCCCTTCCCTGTTAAGGGTAAACTGCCGGACTCCAGAAAATATCGCAGTATTATCTGGCGAATATATTACCAAATAACTACCGATTGGTCAAGGAAAACATTTGAGGATTGATTGGATCATGAGGCGGAAAGCAAAAGGATCAGTCTTCGGACCAGCCGAGTTCGGTGAGGGATTGCTGGAGGCGGGCAAGAGGCAGGCCAACGACGTTGAAGTAACAGCCTTCGATGCGGGGAATGTAACGGCTGGCGCGGCCCTGAATGCCATAGGCGCCGGCTTTGTCGTGCGGCTCGCAGGTGGCGAGATACCGGGTGATTTCCTCGGGGGAGAGAACGGCAAAGTGCACGAGCGTGGACTCCACGAAGGCGCGACGCTCGACATCGGGAAGGCGGATGAGGGCGACGCCGGTGTGTGCGGCTGGAAAGCTTTTCCAGCATGTGGCGAGCCTCGTCGGAAGAGCGCGGCTTGCCAAAGATGCGGCCGTCCAGGGTAACTTCCGTGTCGGCGGCAATGATGATGGCCGGGCCGACGGCGCGGGCGGCGACAAGGTCCGCCTTGGAGTTAGCCAGGCGCTGAACGAGATCGTGAGGGGATTCGCCCGGGTAAGGCGTTTCGTCGATGGCGGAGGAAAGCACCGTGAAATGGAACCCAGCATCGCGCAGGATTTCGGCGCGGCGCGGCGAAGCGGAAGCGAGAATGAGCTTCATGCCAGGGACCCGTGACTCTTGCGAGGGTTCACAGTCGAAAGTTGAAAGTTCAAAGTTGAAAGAAAAGAGAAAAAAGTCCTTGTGCGTCGCGAGAAGCTCGATGCACGCCGCTCCAAGATATGTAGGCCGTGCTGCATAAGGTTTTGGGGGCCGAATTGAATGTCGGCCGCCAACGATTTATTCGCGAAAGAATACTACAGCGCAGGCGCGGCGACAGCCTGTGCCGTGGTCCAGCCGAAGAGCCGGGCGACTTGAGCAGGTGTTGCAGCGAGGTACAGGTGAGAAAGAAAGTGCGGCGAAGGAGCGAGAGCAAAAGCAGGAGCAAGGCTTCCGCACTCCACATTAGATGACGACAGATTCCTGGTATTCGCCGAAGACGTGGCGGAGGGCGTCGGAGATTTCGCCGACGGTGGCGTAGGCTTCGACGGCGGCGAGGAGAGCGGGGAGAAGATTTTCGGAGGTGGCGGCGCGGCGCTGGAGTTCGGCGAGCGCGGATTGGGCGCGAGCGGAATCGCGTTTGGCGCGGAGAGCGTTCAAGCGGGCGATCTGGGAGCGCTCGATTTCAGGGTCAATGCGAAGAGTGGGAATGGAGCGTTCTTCCTCTGCAACAAAGTCGTTCACGCCGACGACGATTTGGTCTTTTTTCTCGACGGCGCGCTGGAAATCGTAAGCGGCTTTCTGGATTTCACCCTGGACGAAGCCGGCTTCAATGGCGCGCAACATTCCACCCATTGCGTCTATTTTTTCAATGTATTCGACGGCGCCTTTTTCAATTTCGTTGGTGAGGTACTCGATGGTGTAAGAACCGGCAACGGGATCGGTGGTATTGGTGACGCCGGTTTCGTGGGCGATGACTTGCTGGGTGCGCAGGGCGATGAGTGCAGCGTCTTCGGTAGGCAAGGCGAGCGCTTCGTCCATGGAGTTTGTGTGCAGTGATTGGCAGCCGCCGAGGACGGCGGCAAGCGCCTGGATGGCGACGCGGACGATGTTGTTTTCCGGCTGCTGCGCGGTGAGGGAAGAGCCGGCAGTTTGGGCGTGAAAGCGCAGCAGGAGCGAGCGCGCATCTTTAGCGTGAAAACGCTCGCGCATGATTTTGGCCCAAAGGCGGCGGGCGGCGCGGTACTTGGCGATTTCTTCAAGCAGGTCGTTGTGGGCGTTGAAGAAAAAAGAAAGTTG
>QHYF01000056.1 GCA_003224075.1 Acidobacteriota bacterium | reverse complement strand
GGGAAGACGACCGTGGACCAAATTCCCGTGAAGCAATTGTTTGGCCCGGCAGTCGTAATGGACGTCCGCGCGGAGAGCGGCAAGGATGCGGATTATCAGCTTGCCGCCGCGCGCATTGCAGAGTGGGAGAAGCGGCACGGACGGATTCCGGAAGGGGCGATTGTGCTGCTGCGGACGGGTTGGGCGTCGCGGTGGCCGGACGCGCAGAAGTACCGAAATCAGGATGCGCAGGGGAAGATGCACTTTCCGGGATTCTCAGTGGAGGCAGCGAAACTGCTGATTGAGCGAAAGGTAAGCGGGCTTGGGTGCGATACGCTGAGCATCGATTACGGCGCATCGAGTGATTTCGCCGTACACCACCTGTCGTTGGGTGCAGGTTTGTATCACCTTGAAAATCTGACGGATCTGAGCGAACTGCCGGAAACAGGGGCGTTTCTCATCGTGGCGCCAATCAAGTTAGAGGGCGGGTCGGGCGGAGCGGTGCGGGTGTTTGCGCTGCTGCCGTGAATTCACAGATTTCCTGTAGACATTTTCGATATTTATTGCGTACGACATGATGGTTGTTGCGCGGTGGTGAGTCGTGAAGCACAGTGCGATTTTGAAGCACGGTTGCTCGCGCCTTTTGATTTTCATTTGTTTGGCTTCGCGTTCGATGATTTAGAGAACAGCCAGGTCATCAGTTCTGCCTCGGTGTAGGCATTGTCCCAGGAATTGTGGCCAACACCAGGGTATTCGGTGTAGTGCACGTCGGCGTCGAGCGCCTTCATGGCTTCGTTCATGCGGCGCGATTCCGCAACGGGAACGGCCGGATCGTCGCCGCCGTGGAAGATCCAAACTGGGGTGTTCTTTCCGATCTTGGCGGCGGCATCGGTGTAGGGTTTAGCGTCGTCGGGGGACTGCTCGCGAGAAATATCGGGCATCAAAATGCCGCCGCAGATGGGCACGATGGCCGCGAATCTGCCCGGATATTTTCCCGCAAGATGCCAGGTGCCGTAGCCGCCCATCGAGAGGCCCGTGAGGTAGGTGCGCTGCGGGTCGCCGTGGAACTCCTTGGTAGCGGCTTCGAGCGCTTTCATCGCCACGTCGTCCATGGGCGACTGGGACCACCAGACTTCCTTGCGGCACTGCGGCAGGACCACCACGGCGGGAAAGCGGCTGCGATCCATGCGAATGGCTCTGCCGATGCCAACTTGCGTCTGGACCAAGCCGTCTTCGCCGCGCTCGCCGGCGCCGTGAAGAAACAGAATGATGGGCCACTTTTGCTTCCGCGTCCAATTCTCCGGGACGAAGACCTGGTATTTGTATTCCGTGCCCGCGAGCGAGACGGTGCGGTCAAGAAAGCCGGTTTCGATTTTCTTCGCGCGAGCGGGACTGCCGGTGAGCACCGCGCCAATGAATGCGAACACGAACAGCGATACCAGGCGTCTCCGGGGAATGCACACAAGCCACCTCCAAGCGCGAAACTGTAACACGACTGCCGCAAAAGACAGCAGTGCAGTCGAGAGTGCAAGGCGCGCACCGATTCGCGTGAAGAGCATCGTGCGGGGCGTTGTGTTATTTTGAGGTTCTCCATTTCCATGCCGGAACTACCCGAAGTTGAGACGGTGACGCGCGGGTTGCGGCTTGCAATCCTCGGCCGGAGGATTTTGTCCGTTACGCTGGCGAAAACCGATTTCATCGATGATCCCGTGGCGCTGGAAGTGCATCTTCCGGGACGCCGAATCGAAGCGGTCGAGCGTTTTGGGAAATTCATGTTTCTGCGGCTTTCGGGAGTAACAGAGGCGGGCCGCACAGCGGAAAACGGCGATGCGATGCCGGCATTTCTGCTCGTGCATCTTGGGATGACAGGACGACTTGCGCCGTGCCGTGCAGAGCATCCGCGCGAAAAACATACGCATATAAGCCTGTTGCTCGACGACGGCCGTGAACTGCGATACACGGATGCGCGACGCTTCGGGCGGGTCGCTTATTTGACGGAAGTGCCGCTTGCGGAGGAACTGACAGGATTCGGGGCCGATCCTCTCGAAGTGGGCAGCGAGGAATTTACGAAGAGGATTTGCGGGCGGCGGGCGCGGATCAAAGCGCTGCTCCTTGACCAGGGCGTGCTGCGCGGCGTCGGCAACATTTACGCGGATGAGAGCCTCTGGAGAGCGAAAATTCACCCGGCGCGGCTGGGTGCGAAGGTGAACAGGGAGCAGGTAGAGACACTCCGCCGCGTGTTGCAGGAGATTCTGCGGAAAGCGATTGCACTGCGGGGGTCATCGATTTCCGATTTTCTTGACGCCGAAGGTGAGCCGGGAGAATATCAGCGGCACCATCGAGCATACGGACGCGAGGGTAAGGGCTGCTACCGTTGCAAAACGCCGATTCGGCGCGCGATTGTGGCGGGGCGAAGCAGTTATTTTTGCCCGAAGTGTCAGCCGTCGCCACGTGGATTCAATGCCTTGCCACTGCCGCGACGCGCTCTCCCTCAAGCCACGGTAAAGAGAGAGAACCTCAGGAAGGGAGCGCGAAAAAAATTCGAAACGGGTGAGGGGGCACCGCACGTCTATCGGAACAAGTCCAAGAACTGGACCGCGCGACCATGACGGAAGCTGGGTGGAGGCAGCGCGCGACGCAAACAAATTCTTTTTGTGAAAACTAACGGAAGAATTTGAAGGAGAGCGAATGAACTCACGTCGAGTGGTTCTTTTTGTGGTTGTGCTGGTGCTTGTGGGAGTGCAAACGGGGGCTGCGCTGCCAGCGCCGGACGAGGGAAGTCCATTTGCAGCGGCGGATGAACAAATCCTGAGCGAGATTCGCGATCACAGCCAGGTGATGGAGAACCTCGAATACCTCTCGGATGAGACTGGGCCGCGGTTGACGGGCTCGCCTCAATTAAAGCAGGCGAATGAGTGGACGGCCACCAAGTTTCGTGAGTACGGCTTGACGAACATGAAGTTGGAGCCGTGGACAATTGCCCATTCGTGGACGCGAGGCGCCGCGCGCGCGCGAATTGTGAGCCCAACCGAACACCCCCTGACAATCGCCTCGGCTGGATGGTCGCCGAGCACAGCGGGCGTGGTGCGGGGACCGGTACTGTATTTCGAGGCAAAGACGAAAGAAGAGTTCGAGAAATTTCGCGGCAAGCTGAAGGGCGCAATCGTGATCTATCAGGAGCCGACGAGCCTCTCCCCGCCCAGGCCGGAGAATCCCAATGGAGAGATCCTTCGTCCGATGCAAGCGCCTCCACCGGTGAAGGGGCAGCCTGCTCCACCATCACCTTTTGCGGCGTTGGCGGAACTGGGGCGCGCGCGAAGCGAGTTTTTCAAGCAGGAAGGCGTTGCCGCGGTGCTGCGGGATTCGAACAAGCCGCATGGACTGCTGAACATGACCGGCATCGGCGGCGAAAAATTCGAGATCGGCGCCATCCCGACGGCATTCATCACCGGCGAAGGCTACCGGATGCTATTCCGCATGCTGAAGCATGGGAAGGTGGAAGTTGAGATCGAGATGAGCAATTCGTTCAGCGCCAAGCCCGTGGATGTGTACAACACGGTGGCGGAGATTCGCGGGAGTGAAAAGCCGGACGAGGTGGTGCTGCTTGGCGCGCATCTGGATTCGTGGGATCTGGGAACGGGAACAACGGACAACGGCACCGGCTCGATGGTGGTGCTGGAAGCCGCGAGAGCGCTGGCAAAACTGAATTTGAAGCCAAAGCGGACGATCCGGTTTGTGCTGTTCAGCGGAGAAGAAGAAGGACTTGTCGGTTCGAAAATGTACGTGGACGCGCACAAGAACGAACTGGAGAAAGTCTCCGGCGTTTTGGTGCACGACACAGGCACAGGCCGCGTGCTGACGCTGGGATTGCACGACAATTATCAAGACCGCAAGATTGTGGACGAGGTGCTGGCGCCGCTGCGCGCGCTCAAATTGCTGGAACCATCGATGCTCCGGCAGTTTGGGACGGACCATGCGTCGTTTAATGACGTGGGCGTGCCGGGTTTCTGGGCGATTCAGGACGGCGCGGAGTACGGCAAGACGCACCACAGCCAGTCGGACACGTTCGACAAAGCGTGGAAGGACGACCTGAATGAAGGCGCGCAGGTGCTGGCGGCGTGGGCGTACAATACGGCGCAGTTGCCCGAGATGTTGCCGCGGCGGCCGCTGCCGTACCGGCCCTCGGCCGAAACCGCAAAGGCCGAAGCGCCCAAGCCGGACCCTATTGCCGAGATGGACACGAAAATCCTGGCGCAGGTGAAGGGCGACGAGAGCGAACTGAAATCCAACCTGCAACATCTTGCCGACCGAATCGGTCCGCGACTCACCGGCTCGCCGCAATTGGAGCAGGCGAGCAAATGGACGATGGAACGCTTCAAAGAGTCGGGCCTTTCGAACGTGCATCTGGAACCGTGGACGATTGCGAATAGCTGGACGCGCGGGTCTGCGGCAGGGCAGATCATTGCTCCAACCCGCCACGTCCTGACATTGGAGACAGCGGGGTGGTCTTCCAGCACGAAAGGGATTCGCCGTGGGCCGGTCGTCGGCGTTGTCGGGGAAAAACCAGAGGACCTGCAACAATACAAAGGCAAATTAAAGGGAGCCATTGTCATTGTTGGGCGGCCAGGCGAAACGGCATCGCCGGGGAATCCTTTGCTGACGCCGTGGGGAGAAGAAACGATTCCTGTGGCAAGGCCGAAGAGCGAGGATCGCAAACCGTTCGACTATGACGCTTACCGCAAATTGCGGCAGATGCAAACGAAATTTTTCGCTGACGAAGGAGTCAGCGCGGTATTGCTAGGCTCAGAAAAATGGTATGGCTTGAAGAACATGAGCACGTCCGGAAGAGAGTACGTGCCGGGCGCGGTTCCGACCGCGTACATCACGCGAGAGGATGACGCGCTGCTCTGGAGATTGCTGGACGCGGGAGCGGCAGAAGCGGAAGTGAGCATCGAGAGCACCTTCAGCGGGAAGCCGGTGGAGGTGTACAACACGGTGGCGGAAATTCCGGGGAGCGAGAAGCCGGATGAGGTGGTAATCATCGGCGGGCATCTCGATTCGTGGGACCTCGGAACGGGCGCAACGGACAATGGCACGGGATCTGCTGCCGTCCTGGAGGCGGCGCGCGCGCTGCAAAAACTGGGAGTGAAGCCGAAGCGCACGATTCGCTTCGTCCTATTCACGGGCGAAGAACAGGGCTTGAATGGCTCGAAGGCTTACGTGAAAGCGCATCAGCAAGACCTCGGAAAGATTTCCGGGGTGCTGGTGCACGATAGCGGCACCGGCAAAGTGCTTACGGTCGGATTGATGGGAAATTATGCCGTTCGAGAGACGATTGATCGCGCGCTTTATCCGCTGGCGCAGGCGAAGGAGGTGGGATTGACGGAACCCACGCTGCGCTCAGAAGGCGGGAGCGACCATGTGCCGTTCGATCAAGCAGGAGTGCCGGCATTCTGGTGCGTGCAGGACCCCGTGGATTACGATAAAACGCATCACTCTCAAGCTGACACGCTGGACCGCGTGCGCTGGGACGACCTGACGGAAGGGGCGCAAGTGCTGGCGGTATTTGCCTACAACGTTGCGCAACTTCCGGAAATGCTGCCGCGCAAGCCCGCGAAGCAGGGAGACGATTGAGCCGCCTGCATGCGCGCAGTTCTTCAGCGAGTTAGCCGTGCGAGGGTTACGGTTGGGGGAAGCGTGACCGGGGAGATCGGCGCGGGGCTGATGATCCTGCTTGGCGTGGGCCGCGACGATACGTCAGCCGTCGCCGCTTCGATGGCGGAAAAGTGCGCGAACCTGCGTATCTTTGAAGACGATCAAGGTAAGATGAACCGGTCGCTGCTGGAGATGAAGGGCGGCGCTCTGGTCGTGTCGCAGTTTACGCTCTACGGCGACGCGCGGGGGCAGAGGCGGCCGAGCTTCATCAGCGCGGCGCCGCCGGAACTGGCAAAAGCTCTCTATGAGGAATTTTGCGAGGCGCTTCGCAAGCTTGGCGTGACGGTGACGACTGGAGTTTTTCAGGCAATGATGTCTGTGGAGCTGGTCAATGAGGGCCCGGTCACGATCCTCCTCGACTCCAGCAAGACGTTCTAGCCGAGTTCCATGAGGGAAAGCAGCCTGAAGATGATGACCCCCAACGACAAAAAGAAAGAGCTGAAGATCCGCCGCGCGAAGAGCCGCGATGCAGCGCGGCTCGCGGACCTCAGTGGACAGCTCGGATATCCGACAACGGCAGCGCAGATGCGCGAAAGACTGCGGGGAATCAAGCCCGCGTTTCAACACGCCGTGTTCGTCGCGGAATCCGCAAGCGATGGAGTGATCGGCTGGCTCCACGTGAGCAAAGAGCCGCTTCTCGAAGTGGATCTACGCGCGGAAGTGAACGGGCTCGTCGTCGCGGACGGCCAGCGAAGCCTTGGAGCGGGCGCTCGGCTGCTTGCAACGGCAGAGGAATGGGCCCGCAAACACGGCTGCAAGAACATGTCGGTGCGTTCCAACGTGATCCGCGATCGCGCGCACAGATTTTACGAGCGCCACGGCTACGAACATTACAAAACGCAAAAGTCTTTCCGCAAACCGCTGTAATCCCGCACAGGAATCCACTCCTGATTACTCCTGAGAAGCAGCCGGACAAGTCGATGTTGGTATATATCGTAATGCGATATACTAGCGGCGTGGCAAAGGAAATCACGACGGCGGAATACCAGGCACTCGCGGAAATGCGGTACCGCATCCGCAAGTTCGTCGGCGAAGGGGACGCGGTGGCGCGCGCCGCGGGACTCGAGCCGCAGCAGTATCTGCTCTTGCTGGCGCTGCGCGGGCTCCCGGAGGGCGAAGAAGCGACGATTCGCACGCTGGCGGACCGGCTAGCACTGAAACATCACAGCGCCGTGGAGCTGATCGACCGAATGGAGGTGCACGGCTACGTGCGCCGGAGCCGCAGTCGGGACGACCGCAGGCGCGTCCTGGTCTCTCTGCTGCCCCGCGGCGAAAAATTGCTGGAGCAGGTGGCGCGAGACCGGATCAGTGAATTGCGCGCGAGCGGCACGGCACTGGTGGACGCCATCAGCGCCTTGCTGGAAAACGGCCGTTCATCGCGAATGGAGAAGGATGCGGCGAACGCCTCCCGGAGAGGATTGGAAAAAAAGCGTGGATAAATTTCACGGAGCCGATTTGCAGGGCAACAGCAAAAACCTCAAAACCACAGGCCATCATCGTGCGACGATAAAACGCCGGGAGCCAGGAGTACTGCTGGCGTATGGTGGCCACTTGATTTATGCTGCGCGCGACGGTTACAGCTTCCCTCTAAGCGCCGGCGAAGGCCGGGTCACAGGCAATCACCATGCTTTTCAAGACGCAAAGCGCTGCAGTATACGGCATTGACGCTTACCTTGTTGAGGTCGAGGTGGACGTCGGTTCCGCGCGCATGCAGGACTTCAACGTCGTAGGGTTGCCGGATAACGCGGTAAAGGAGAGCCGCGAACGCATCAAGAGTGCGCTCAGGAATTGCGGGTATGAGTTCCCGTACGGGCAGGGGGTGACCATCAATCTGGCGCCCGCGGATGTGCGCAAGGAAGGCTCGGGATTCGATCTGCCCATGGCGCTGGGTCTGGTGGGATGCCAGGGCCAGTTTTTTGGCAAGCAACTCAACAAGATGATGTTTCTGGGAGAACTGTCACTGGATGGGAGCGTGCGGTCCGTACGGGGCGCGCTCTCTGCAGCGCTTGCGGCGCGGGAGTTCGGCCTGCAATCACTGGCCGTTCCGGAAGCCAACGCGAAAGAAGCGGCGGTGGTTGAAGGCGTCAAAGTGTTTGCGCTGAAGTCATTGCCGCAAGCCGTTGATCTGGTGAATTCGCCCGAGTCGTTCACGCCGGTGAAGGTTGACGCGCGACAGATGCTGTCCGAAGCGGCGCAATACTCCGTGGACTTGCGCGACGTGCACGGACAGCAGTCGGCCAAGCGCGCGTTGGAAGTGGCGTGCGCCGGCGGGCACAACATTCTGTTCATCGGGCCACCGGGCGCGGGGAAAACGATGCTGGCGAAGCGTATCCCCACCATCATGCCCCCGATGTCGCTCGAGGAGGCCATCGAAACGACGCGCATTCACAGTGTTGCGGGGACACTGGAGGACAGCCGGGGACTGATCGGCACGCGCCCGTTCCGCTCGCCGCACCATACCATTAGCGATGCAGGGTTGATCGGTGGCGGCGCGGTTCCTCGGCCGGGCGAAGTCTCTCTGGGACACAACGGGGTATTGTTCCTGGACGAACTGCCGGAGTTTCAAAGAAACGTTCTGGAGGTCATGCGGCAGCCGCTTGAGGACGGCGCCGTGACCATTTCGCGTGCCGCCGTATCCGTGACGTTTCCCTCGCGGTTCATGCTGGCGGCGGCAATGAATCCCTGCCCTTGCGGGTACTTCGGCGACCCCACCCGTGAATGCCATTGCACACCACCGATGATCCAGCGTTACGTTTCGAAAATCTCGGGACCGCTGCTGGATCGCATCGATATTCACATTGAAGTTCCGGCCGTGAAGTACAAAGAACTGCGGGCACCGTCCTCGGCGGAGGATTCCGCTTCGGTAAGGCAACGGGTGATCGCCGCGCGCGACAGACAGCTCGAGAGGTTCAACAGCGAGAAGAAGACCTACGCAAACGCGCAAATGATGCCGAAGATGATTCGCAAGCACTGCATCATTACCCCCGAGGGCGAAAAGCTGCTGGAAAACGCAATCACTCGCCTCGGGCTTTCGGCGCGGGCGCATGACCGCATCTTGAAGGTCGCTCGGACCATCGCGGACTTGGACGGTGGGTCTGGCATTGAGCCGCGGCACCTGAGCGAAGCCATCCAGTACCGCACCCTGGACCGCACGTATTGGGCCTGAAGCGTTGGCCAGGACCTGGTCACGGGCCCTCGCATTCTCCCGCTTGTCAAATTGGCGCTTGTACCTGTGCTCAGGAGGCTTAGTGTCGAATACCGAAGTGGCGCGGGGAACGGGTGCAAACGGGAGAAGATGCGTGGCACATGAATGGAGAAAGGAGGCCATCCTCATCAGCGATGACAGGAGCTTGCTGGATTTGGATGTGATCCATGGTTTTCTTGCGGGGAGCTACTGGTCGGAAGGGATTCCCCGAGAGTTGCTAGAGCGGGCGATCGAGAATTCCATCTCCTTCGGCGTTTACGAGTCAGGCAGGCAAGTCGGTTTCGCTCGTGTGGTCACGGACCGTGCGACATTTGCGTATCTCGCGGATGTGTTCGTGCTGGAACCGTACCGAGGCCGCGGGCTCAGCAAGCGCTTGATACAGGTCATCACGTTCCACCCCGAATTGCAGGGCTTGCACCGCTGGCACCTGGTGACACGCGACGCACATGGTCTGTACCGGAGGTTTGGCTTTTGCGATCTGCGAGATGCATCGTGGCATATGGAAATCGTGGCACCTGGCATTTACAAGGGAAGCTAACCCACAACAGGCCAGGTCCCCGCATCTTCCAGTTCCACGTAGTGCTCCATTGACTTCGGTTTAGGCGCTGTGTTACCGATAAGGACGGTCCCGTGGATGGTTTTGCCCGCGGCAGCGGGCTGCGCATGGCGCCAGATAACAAGCACCTTGAAATTACGCTGGAGACACAAGTCGAGAGCGTCAATCTCGCCGAGGAGATGTGTCTCCGGGTGGCGGAAGCGGCGGGGTTTGGCGAAGACGACTGCTACCGCATCGGTATGAGCGTGCGTGAGGGCGTGATCAACGCCTTTCACTATGGCAACCAGGAGCGCCCCGATAAGAAAATCTACCTCGCAGTCGACCTCACTGCCGAGAAGATGATTATTCATGTGTTGGACGAGGGCACGGGTTTCAATCTCTCCGATATTCCGGACCCACTCGCGGAGGAAAATTTGCTTAGTACCTCCGGGCGTGGAATCTTTCTGATGCGCGCCTTCATGGACGAATTCGACGTGCTCTCGGGGAAGACGGGCGGTGCGGAAATCGTGATGTCAAAAAAACTGCCCGTGCCGGGCGGTGGTTCCCCCAATGGCCAGGGCGGCCAAAACGCGGCGCCCGAGCAGGAAGCGTAGGAATAGAGATGTCATTGCGTGCAACACATCGTGATGCCGGGGAAGTTACGGTCGTAGATTTGAGCGGCCGTATCACCCTAGGCGATGGCAGCGCGCTACTGCGAAAGACGATCCGGGGACTGCTGGATGATCAGAGGAAAAACATTCTCCTGAATCTCGCCGACGTGGACTATATCGACAGCTCGGGAATCGGTGAGCTCGTCCACGGGTTCACGTCGGTAAAGAACCAAAGCGGCGACCTGAAGTTGCTTCACCTCACCAAAAAGGTCCGCGACCTTCTTCAAATCACCAAGCTCTACACTGTGTTTGACGTGTATACGGACGAAAGCACCGCACTTCAAAGCTTCAAATAATCCCACTCAACTGCTTCTATCGAGTGTGAAATAGGAATTTTTCTTGGGCAGTCCGCTCCTGCCAGCCGGACAAGCGCGCACACCCGCGCCGTTGCGCTCCGCGTTCTGAGGCTCGCGTGTTTCGCTCGTCTGCGGCACAATCTCCTTGATGGGGCGGCTCGCGGATACCGTGTGGATCGTTGACCAGGCGAAATCCCTGGGTTTCGAACTCTGCGGGGTAGCCCGCGCGGAACGGTTTCCCGAACTCCATCAAACCTCAGAATGGCTCGCTCGTGGCTACGCCGGAGAAATGAAGTACCTCGCGGATCCCAGGCGCTCCGATCCGCGAAGCGTCCTGCCGGGAATCCAGAGCGTCATCGTCTGCTTGCTCAATTACAATACGGCGCAGCCTCTTTCCGCCGCTCCCTCGGTGCTTGGCGCCGATGGTGAGCCCCGGGGCTGGATCTCCCGGTACGCGTGGGGAGACGATTATCACGAGGTGTTGCGGGGTCGGTTGGACGGGCTCGTTGAATATCTGCGTGAGCGTTTCGCGGAACCATTCGAGGCGCGCGCTTACGTGGATACGGGACCAATCCAGGAACGCGTGCTCGCGAAATACGCCGGCTTGGGATGGCTCGGGAAAAACACCCTTCTGCTCAACCAGATGCTCGGCTCGTTCTTTTTTCTGGGCGTCATTCTCACCACTCTCGATCTCGAGCCGACGCTGGGGGCCAATGAATTGCCGCCCCCGGATTTGTGCGGAAGCTGCCGGCGTTGTCTCGACGCCTGTCCGACGCAAGCCTTCGTCGAACCTTACGTGATGGATGCCCGAAAGTGCATTTCCTACCTCACGATCGAGCTTCGCGGCCCGATTCCCGAGGAGTACCGCGAGGCGATAGGAAATCATGTCTTCGGCTGCGACATCTGTCAGGACGTTTGCCCTTGGAACCGCCGCGCACCGGTTGCCACCATCCTGCAGTTTCAGCCGAAACTTTTTTCTTCGCTCGAGGAGAACCCCGCCGGAACCTCTCTCCCGTCCCAGGACGAATCGCTTTTCCTCCCAAGACTGGAATGGCTGGCGGGGCTGAACGAATCTGACTTTCACGAGCTTTTTCGCGGCAGCCCCATCAAGCGCACCAAATGGCGCGGTTTGATACGCAACACCTGCATCGCCCTCGGGAATTCCGGCGTGCGCCGAGGCACGGCGTCTCACGTTCGAATCAACGCTCTATTGGAGCGGCTCGCGGGTTCGCGCGAACAGGTCATCGCCGAATCTGCCCGATGGGCGCTCTCGCGCATCCAATAAATGCGAGAAGGAAGAGTTGCCGAAGAGAGGTACGCCGGCAAGCGCCAGAAAAACCAATGAAACCTGGTCACTGGCGATTCTCTCAGACGGAGTTACCCTTCAGCGAGCACTGGCGGTATAATCCGGCCCGCAGGTCGACTGGCTCTCCGCGCTGCTGAGGTTCCCATGAATCGCCGTAAGTTCTTGTCCAATACAGGTATCGTCGGCGCTGGATTGCTTGGAGCGGGAAACGCCGCTCCTGGTCTTTTGCGCGCCGGCTCCGCGACCAACTCGGATTCAAATCTCACTTTGGAGGATAAACCCGTGGCATTTACCGTCCCCCCGTTGCCTTATTCGTTCGACGCACTGGAGCCCTACATCGACGCCAAAACAATGGAGATCCATCACGACAAACACCATGGCGCTTACGTCACCAACCTGAACAAGGCCCTGGAAGGTCATGCCGATCTGCAAGCCAAGTCTATCGACGACCTTCTCAAAGGTCTCGATTCCGTCCCGGAGAATATCCGCACCGCCGTTCGCAACAACGGCGGCGGTCACTGGAACCACACGCTCTTCTGGACCTTGATGAAGAAGGGTGGTGGCGGGGAACCCAAAGGGAACCTCGCAGCCGCCATCAACTCGACATTCGGGTCGTTTGCCGGTTTCCAGGAAAAGTTTGCTGCCGCAGGCCTGGGGCGCTTTGGATCAGGCTGGGCTTGGCTCGTTGACAGAGACGGGAAGCTGGCCATCGACTCGACACCGAATCAAGACACGCCCTATTTGCTTACTGGAGGCGGAAAGGCTGTCTTGGGGTTGGACGTATGGGAGCATGCCTACTACCTCAAGTATCAAAACTTGCGTGGGGATTACATCAAAGCTTGGTGGAACGTTGTGAATTGGGATAAAGCCGCGGCACTTTACGATGCGGCGAAGAAGTAGATTCTTGCAAAAAGTCAGTAGGAAGAGAAGAGGCCCAGCGGGTTGGGGCCTCTTCGTTTGCCTCTGAATTAAACTTCGATTGGAAACTAGGCCATCAGTTGACGCTTTGCCAGCGGAACCACCGCCGCGGCGCGCCGCGGTGCGGCGTAGCTCTTGGCCGCGGCTGCATAGGATTGCCCTTCGTGTGTCGCCACGGGCATAGGCATAGGCATAGCCATAGCCATACCCCCCGCGTTCTGCCGCGACGCTTCCCGAACCAGCTCCATGCGCCCGCGCACCCGGAACTTCGCGAGCAGCGACGAAACGTGAAATTTTACCGTGCGCTCGGAGAGATTCAGGTTCGCGGCAATCTCCTTGTTCGCGAGGCTGTTCATCAAACCGGCAAGAACTTCTTCTTCCCGGCGCGTCAACTCGATCTGGCTGTGAACCGATTTCCCAGCCTCCAACAACTTGTCCGCCTTCTCGTTGAGACCTTCCAGAATCTCGTTCTCGGCTTGAACCATCACCACATAATCAGTCGGCGACTGGCCTCGGACCATGCAGTGCATTGCCAGGAGCCCAGCGGCTTGGTCCAGGGGAAACCTCCCGTCCGGCCCGGCTTCAACGTGAAAGTGCGCCACTCCAGTGTTTTTTTCGTAGAAAAAGAAGACATCGCGAGGAAAACCTGGGCGGGAATTCATCTCTTGTTGCGGATGCTCACTTCTGCGGATCACCTTCACGTGCACCCCCCTCAGAATGCAGCCTCGTGACGGAACCGAAGCCAACGAAGTTTTTGTCTTGCACCCCTCGACGAGGGGCATTCCCCACATTGGGTAGGCAGTTAGGCAAGAAGCCAAGAAAGAGGCCTGAGAACTCGGCGACTGCTACCCCGTGAACGGCGACGAGCAAGCGTCTGCGGGAACTCCCTGAAAGTCCGCCTACGGCGTTCTACCGAACTATTTTTTGCGTGCAAGTATTCTTCCGCCCCGCAAAAATATGTAACTGCCTCAGAAATTAGGACTTACGAACGGAATTCAACTAGACAGAAATCATTTGCCGGTAGGAATTGCACGATGCACGAAATTTTTCCCTCAATCGTTTACAGAAAATTGAAGGCGAGAGAAGAGTTCGCAATGCTAAGGAATTACTCTATGCCTATGCCCTGTGGAAAAGTGCCCATACCCGGCCAACGGGCGATTGCGATTTTCAGAATCGAAGTATCCGCGTCTGTTCCGGGCTGATCAGTTCATAAACCATTCCGCGCCAAACGATCTTACGTGTCAGGAGGGAGTTCACAAAATTCGCAACGTAGAGGAACGGGATGAATGCCATGAGCAACACGTAAATCCAGGCTTGCCCAATGAGCAAGGGGCGCCCCGCGGGAATGGCCTCCATCACCCCAATCAGTCGAAGGGCCGCTCGGATCGTGGAAAGTAGGAGAGGGAGAAACGTGAGCGTCGCGAGGTGAAAAGCGGGTCTCTGCGCCAGGAGGTCGCCCAAAATCAGGATCACACCCATTACGAGTGTCACGCAGTACAGAAGATGAGTGACGGCCGCAGGCCTCCAGATTCTCTGCGCGTAAATGCGAGTGATCAAAATCTGCCGGTTCGTGAATTCCAGCAGCCCTTTAAAATCTGTCTCGACGTAAGAAAGCGTCAAGCACTCCGGCACAAAAACAATCGGCCGGTTGTTCCGTTCCAGGACGCGCGTCAGGGAATAATCATCGCTGACGGAGTTCTTCCATTCCTCCAGCACGCCGGATTGTTCGAAGATGACCCGGCGGATGGCCGTCCCTCCGCCCCAGCAGAAATTCCTTCCCTTCTCGCTGAGCATGGTTGCGACCGGCGCATTCCACGCTGCGAGAAGCGCCGTTGCCAGATCGCTGCGGTTCGGAATCATCCAGCGCACGGCGGTCGTGGCGCCGATCCTTATATCGCTGAGCGGCGCCACCAGGTGATGCAGCCAGGTTCTGCCCGGACGGCAATCGGAATCGGTGAACACGAGCACATCAAATTCCTCCGGCAGTTGTTCGACCGCCACCCGCAGATTATTTACTTTTTCACCGCAGCCGTTAGGCGGCCCGGCAATAACCACGTGGGTTTTCACTTTCGAATTTGCGGAGACCCGGTCGATGATGCTGCGCGCCGGATCCGATGCCGCGGCAAGAATGAAAAAAATCTCGTAATTCTGGCGTTCGAATTCCGTCAGCGAAACAAGATTGCGCTCCAGGCCCGGCTCAATGCCCTTACAGGGACAAAGCACCGCCACCCGCGGCGAGTAGAATCCGGGATCACGATGCAGGCGGCGCCGCACATATCCGAGCCATTCCACACCTTGCCAGAGGAGGTACGCCCCCACAATGATCTGCAAGAACACCAGTAAATAAAAGGGTGTTT
>QHYF01000306.1 GCA_003224075.1 Acidobacteriota bacterium | reverse complement strand
GAATCACCAGTGCTCCAGTCAGTTGATTCCACAAATTGCTCAGAAAATCCGGCGAGTTCAGTTCGAAATCATTTTGTGCGCTCGCGGGGATGCGGCGCAGCCGGCGCATCGCCTGAATGACTTCACCCTGGGCCGTTTCGATGTTGGCGTTCTCCGGAACCGTAAACGCCATGAACAGCTCCTTGGCTTCGGGATACTGCTTTTTGAAGTTGCTGAGCGGGATGACCACGAAGATGTCCACGCCGGGGCCGAAGAACAATCCCTGGTCGTGCTCGAAAACGCCGATGACCTCGTAGACGCTCCCGTTGATGCGCACGGTTTTCCCCACCGCGTCCGAGTTCGGGAAAAGCGATTCGCTGATTGCTGCGCCCAGCACCACCACCGGACGCGCGTGCTGTTCGTCAAACGCACTGACGAAGCGGCCGCGCTCGATAGCGAACAGCGGAATCGCCTCCGCGTACTCCGGCTCCGCCCCGCGGATCACAACTTTTTCGACGCTGCGATCTCCGCTGGTGATCCGGTTGGTGTCCCCAAAGAAAAAACCGCGCGTGCCAAAGGTCGTGACAATATGCACGTCGGGAGCGGCCTCCCGGACAGCTTCGGCGTAATGGTATTCAAGATACTTGCGCGCGCGAATCCGCTCCGGCAAGCGGGCCGGGTCCGTGCCAAACGGAATCCGGGAGATGAAATAAGTGCGCGAGCCCAGGCGTTCCACGCGGTCCTGCACAAACTTGTTCAGCCCCTGGATGATTGCGGCCATCGAGATAACCGAGGAAACGCCGATGACGATGCCAAGCACCGTCAAGGCAGAGCGCACCTTCGACGAGCGCAGCGTCTCCATGGCGGCGAAGAAATTCTCGCGGGTTTGTGCCAGCGTCATGATCGCCATCAGTCAGACCTCAGGGCCACAACCGGGTCCAGCCGCGACGCGCGCATCGCGGGATAGATCCCGAAAAACAACCCGACCCCGGAACTCAGGACTACTCCCAAGATGGCTACCCACGTCTGCACCGACGCTGGGAAGGGCGTATACGTCCGGAGAGCCAGCGCGACCAAGAATCCCATCGAGATGCCCGCAAGCCCTCCGGCAATGCATTGCATGAAACTTTCCGCCATGAATTGCCGCAGAATATCGCTCTGTGTCGCGCCCACCGCTCGACGCACGCCGATCTCCCTTCGCCGCAGCGTCACGCTCACCAGCATGACGTTCATGATGACGATGCCGCCGATGACCACTGAGATGGCGCTCACCATGATGAACACGGCGAAGAACGCCGAGCTGATGCTGCGCCACAACGCCATATAACTTTCCTTCGTGCCGATGAAAAAATCGTCTTCCATTTTTCCGCTGAGGTGGCGCCGTGCGCGCAAGACCAGGTCTGCCTGGTCCTGCGCCTTTTCAAAATTCCCCTCTGCGGTCTTGACGTTGATCGTCAGGCTCGTGTGCGCTCCCTGTACACGCAGGAACACCGGCAGCGGCACGATCACGAAATTGTCCTGGTCCTGCCCCAGCACGCTCCCGATCTTTTCCATAATGCCGACCACCATGAATTCGTCGTTAGCGGTGCGAATCATCCTCCCGACGGGATCCACGCCAAGAAACAACCGCTGTACCAGCGTGTCGCCGATCAGGCACACGTTCGCGCGGTGCTCCACTTCGGAAGGAGTGAAGTAGCGGCCGAACTCCACCGTTCGTGTGTCAATATCCGCCATGCTCGCCGTTTGGCCGTAGAAGTTTACGTCCGTCACCTCGTTGTTCCCGTACCGCGCGCGCACGGTGCCGCTGGCGGTGGCTCCAACCTCTTCGCATGCGGGACATCCCTCGGCAACTGCGCGCATGTCATCGAACTCAATCTTCTTGTACTTCAGCGCCTTAATGATGATGTTGAAATCGGTCACCGCAAACGGCGTCCTCGCAATCTGAAAGACGTTCGTGCCCAGGTTCGCGATCTTCTGTTCCACATAAACGTTCGCGCCTTGCACGATGGTCATCACCGTGATGAGCGTGGCCACGCCCATGGTCAGCCCGAGCATGGTCAGCGAGGCGCGCAGTTTGTGCGCGCGCAGGGCGCTGAAGCACTGGGCCAGGTTGTCGCGGATCGCGAGCATGCAAGCTATGGAAGCCCTCCAGTTACTCTACCAAATCCCGCGGTAGGAGCCGTGCGCGCTCGCGAGGATGTCGGGACCATCTCTGAGAGAATACGAAGGAAGGCACGCCGAAGTTACATTCTTCGCTTTTGAGTTCACGATTCCGCGCGCCGCAGCCGGAACCACAGCCAGAGCGCGGCAAAGGCCGCGAAAGCGCCAGCGGAATCGAGCAGGGAATCATAGGGCGAAGCGGTGCGGCTCGCCACGAACGCCTGGTGAACCTCATCCAGGGCGGAATATCCCGCGGCGCACGAGAGTGCCGCAATGGCCCACGTCCAGCGCCAGCCGCTTAGGCCAGCGCGCGCGCCGCGATATAACAAGAGGCAAAACACAAAATATTCCGTGAAGTGCGCGCACTTGCGGATGACGTGATGGACGGTTTCAAACTGACCTGCGGTGAGTGATGGAATCATCCAGCGCAGGACGGGCTCGAACACCCAGGCGGTGTGCTCCGGGGAAAACGTGTCCGTGGACATCGAGAAAATGACGCCGGCCCAGAGCACTGCGGGCCACCAGGCGCGAAGCCGCGCCGGTACGCGAGGCGGACGGAACCGGGACTGAATCTCAGTCAGGTGTGGTGCT
>QHYF01000300.1 GCA_003224075.1 Acidobacteriota bacterium | reverse complement strand
AATGCAGCTTCCGTGCCGCCTGCGGGCGGCGGTTTCGATTCCGATGAATTCTTGGCCGATCTTGCCAAGGAAATCGACCAGCTCGGGATGGACAAGCTCTCACCGGCTTTATCCGGAACGACGCCGAATGCCCAGCCGGCGGCGAAGCCAAAGGCCACGTCTGCACCTTCCGCCGAACCCGGTCCGCTCAAGGAAGTGTTCGACGAGTTCCGTGCCGAACTCGGCGAGATGGGAGCCGAAGAAGAAGACCTGGAGACCCACTACAACCTGGGCATCGCATTCCGCGAGATGGGGCTCCTTGAGGAGGCCATCAGCGAGTTCCAAAAGGTCGCCAAAGCCAACGAACGCGGGCGCGCTTTCCGTTACACTATGCAATGCTGCACGCTGCTCGGCCTGGCTTTCATGGAAAAGGGCCAGCCGGCCATTGCGGCCATCTGGTACGAGCGCGCTCTGAAGACCCCCGGCATGGACCCGGAAAGTACACTCGCCTTGCGGTATGATTTAGGCGTGGCTCAGGAATCGGCGGGCGAGCCTGAGGCGGCGCTCAAGAGCTTTTCCCAGGTTTACGCGATGAACATCGACTACCGTGACGTGGCCGAACGCATCGCGGCGCTTCAGAAGCCCATTCGCCGCTCCTGAACCTTCGTGACGGGACGGGATCCTTCTCACCAATGAATCGGATTTATCGCGCACTTCTAGTGGTCCTTGCGTTCGAGATGGGCGCGCTGCTTCTCTATTTGCCGTGGACAGGCTACTGGGAGCAAAATTATTTTCTCAGCCATTATCCCTCGCTCATTCGCATTATGCTTCATCCTTCGTTCCGTGGTGCTGTAAGTGGAGTCGGGGTCTTGGATATCCTTTTGGCAATAGGGTGGATTGGTTCGCGTTCGGGTCCTGATCGTGTCCCGCCTCAGTAACTCATCTGGCGTACCGACCCTCTGCTACGTGACGGACCGGAGCAGCATACCGGGAGTCCAAACTGCAGGGGCAACGGCGGCCCTCCGGTACAGAGTCGCTGCCGCCGCGGCTGCCGGTGTCGATTGGATTCAGATTCGCGAGAAGAGTCTTTCCGGAAGAGACTGCGGCCTGCTCACGCGTGAAGCTTTACAGCTGGCGGCAAGCGCGACAGCCAGCGACGCTACGCCAACGCGTATTCTCGTCAACGATCGTCTGGACGTTGCGCTGTCTGAGGGCGCCGGCGGCGTACATCTCGGCGAGAAGAGTCTGCCAATACAGGAAGCGAAGCGGCTTGTGGACGCCCGCGGTCATCAGAAGGATTTCCTGATCGGTGTTTCCTGCCACTCTTTGCAGTCTGCCGAATCCGCTGCAAATGGAGGCGCTGATTATCTTTTTTTTGGTCCCGTCTTCGCCACTCCTTCCAAAGCCGCTTACGGCCCGCCGCAGGGACTTGATCGGCTGCGCGAAGTTTGCCGGGCTGTTTCCATCCCAGTAGTGGCCATCGGCGGGGTCACGCTCGAAAATGCTGCGTCCTGTTACGCCGCCGGTGCCGCGGGCATCGCGGCAATCCGTCTTTTCCAAGACGCACGGGAAATTTCCTCTGTCATCCGGGCGCTGCGCAAACTGGCGCCTTGATTAGCGTTCCATCAATCGGCGGAGCAGCCGTATCTGCCCCGCATGGTAAACGTCATGAAACGCGATGCCGTAGAGCTGACGCAGCAATTTGGCTCCGCGCGGCGACCGTAAGACCTTGGCCACTGCTCTGCGCAGGGATTGATGTTCACGGTTCAGCAGGTTCTTGTCTGCGCCCCAGGCCTTTTCATTCCACTTGCCCTTCTCTGGCCTGGCAAAAAAATTGCTCCCTTTCAGCGCAAAGGAGCCGCGTTTTCCACCCTCAATTCTTCGCCTCACAGCATACTTCCAGTACGCCGCATGCAGGCTCACTTCCCAGATGTTATGGCGCCCCGGGCCGGGACGCCAGGCGGCTTGCTTTGCGGACACGCCCTTGATGGATTGTTTAAGGTTCGGTCCATGCCAAGTCTTTTTCCCATAGGCTTCATCGAGCAGAGCGAGCACGAGAGGTGCGGAATTCACAGTGGCCTCCACAAGGCGTGGGTTGGTGATGGAAAAAATCCCGCAAAGGATGGCCCGTCCGCCCTCTTGAGTCAACGTAGAGCCCGGTACGTAGGCACGCCAGCCAGTGCGAGACGAGGAAGAGGCGAAAGCAGGCGAGCGGTTGCAAATCGTTTGCATTAAAGAAGGGGGTTAAGCTAGTCTGGTTTAGCTGTTGCAAATCATTTGCAAGGAGATTCAGTGCCATCCGTCTCTCGTTTCGTCCTTCTGTTCCTCTTAGCTTTTTCCTTCTTGGTTGTTTTCTCCCAAGCCCCGGCCCACGCCCAGGAGAATCCTTACTTCGTCGCTTATGACCACTACCTTGAAGAGCCCGGAAACTTGGAAATCGAGTACTTCTCCACGTTTGGCACGCAACGTGGCGGCAACAGCTTCCACTCCTTCTGGACAGAATTTGAATACGGTGCCACGGCCTGGTGGACGACCGAGTTTTATCTCGACGGACAGACCACGTTCGGCGACAGCACTTTGTTCACGGGATTCCGCTGGGAGAACCGTTTCCGGCCTCTGAAACGGGAGCACTTCATCAATCCGATTCTGTACGTCGAATACGAAAACAAGAATGGCGCGGACAAAATCCTGAAAGAGGGCGAAGGGCACGACGTGGAGTCGGACTTCCTCGCTTCGAATGCCGAAGCTCGCAAGGAACACAACCACGAAATCGAATTGAAGTTGATTCTCTCCACTACCGTTAAGGGCTGGAATTTTACCGAAAACACCTTGGCAGCCAAGAATCTTTCGAATTCGCCTTGGGAATTCGGCTATGCCCTGGGCGCCAGCCACCCTCTCGCGCTGAAGGCTTCCGCGAAGCGCTGCAACTTCTGTCCGCAAAACTTTATTGGCGGGGTCGAAATGTACGGCGGCCTCGGCGACCGCCACAGCTTTGGCCTTCACGATACTTCGCATTATCTGGCCCCCGTTCTCGGCTGGAATTTACCTTCCGGCTGGACGCTGCGGGTATCGCCCGGCTTCGGTCTGAACGACAACAGTCATCGCTTCCTCCTGCGCTGGGGTGTCGCCCGTGAAATCTCCGGTTTCGGTTCCATGGTCAGTCGCCTCTTTGGAGGCCGCCGATGAAAAGCAGGATGGCGAGCCTCTCCCTCGCCGTTGTTCTTCTGGGCGTTTCATTTGTGCTTTCTGCGAAAGGGCAACAAAACAGCGCAAAAGCAGGCGTTCAAGATACAAAAGGCCATTCTGTGTATGACGAACTTTCAAAAGCGCCCGAAAAGGCCCGAGCCAAACGTAATCCCTTCGAAAAAGATCCACAGGCGGTTGCTGCGGGCCGGATTCTATTCGAACAACATTGCGCTGAATGCCACGGCGATGCGGCGCAAGGCGGCAAGAAAGGGCCGAGCCTTCGCGTCGCAGACGTTCAAGACGCCGAGCCCGGTGCGCTTTTCTGGATCTTAACGAATGGTATCGTTCGAAAGGGTATGCCGGTGTGGTCGAAGCTGCCCGAGCCGCAACGCTGGCAGATCGTCTCTTATATCAGGTCCCTGGGCGTGGCACCGGCGCAAGCGGATTCCCCGCCGGCGAAATCTCAGCCGCCCGAAACTATGGATTTGTTTTCGCGGCATCGTTGAGGATCATCGCCAATCGCACGCCCGCTTCCGCAAGACCTGTCTCCGCGGCTTTCGCTGCGCTAACTTGATAAGCGTCGCCGACGGCAAGATGCCTTTCAAACATGCGTTTTCCCATGTGATTGTTTTCGGCGCAGCTCTTCAGTTTCAGGTCCGGTTCGATTCCGATTTTCTCCGGAAAAGCATCATAAACAGCGGATTCCGCTCGCTCGTGGCTCTCCCAAGCCCAGTTGTCCACGCGGATCCCGGCAGCCTCCCACGTGGCGCTCTCGACTCGGAACTTTTCATCCAGTTCGTCGGCGTACCGGTGGGGGTTGGAGATTTCCATGTCGCGTTCCACGATCTCGGTGTCCCAGATCTGATGAAGATTGGGCGAAAAATCCTCGTGTTCCGGATGCAGTGGATTGGAGAGCGCTTCATGGTGGAAATATTTCACCGCAACGCAGTTTCCCCCGTTGTCGGCATTGTTGATGGCATGCAGCGGTTGATGCAAATCCCCGACAAAATGGATCAAGTAGCGTATTGCTTCGGCGCGCTTCAGGGGATCGGCGGATTTGTCTTTCAGGATAGCGCGTTGCTCTTCGATCGCGCGCGTCACGCATCCCTCAGTGCCGCAGACCGGTTCGAGCGAACCGTTATGCTTACCCCGCGGAATATCGATGTAATGCCAGGGACCGTTGTTGCGCTCGTTGCGCACGTCATCCGGCCAGGTGGATGCGTCAACCATCAGGTCTGTGGTGGCATTGCCGCACCAGCGCCTCAGTTTCGGGTCGATTGGGTTGTCGCCGAGGAGTTTCTGCACCATTTGGCGCCCCTCGGGCGTCAGATGCCTTTCCGTAATCAATGCCACGGTTTGGTGGCCTTTGCAGCCCCAGGCGTTAGCGGGAGGTGCTGGCGAAGTCAGCAGCGCGAGGGAGCCCGCCAGAAACTTCATTCTGTGATTCATGGATTTGGCCTCAGAGAATTGACTCCGGCGTTGCATTGGAATCACAACTGAAAAGAACAGACGTACGACGCGCGCTCCGTGGTTTCAAGCGCTGAGCCAGCGCCCGATGGGTTTCCACGACTCCGTGTGATCGCAGATCACTCGCAATGTTGCAGTAATGGGAATGGCGAGAACCAGTCCCATGCCGCCCCACACCCAACCCCAAAAGAGCAGCGAAACCGTAATCGCCACGGCATTCAAGCGCACGCGGCGGCCCACCAGTTGCGGGGCCAGAAGATTCAGGGCCAGAAGGTGGATGCTAGTTAGCGTTGCGGCAATCAAAACGAACTGCCCAATCGTCTTCCACTTCGCCAGCGCAATAACAAAGGCCGGCAGCCATGCCAGCACTGTGCCGATATACGGAACCATGTTCAGCAAACCGGACACAATCCCCGTCAAAATGGGATAGTCGAGTCCCAGCGTCCAGAAGAACAGGCTGCTCACCGCAATGACCACCAACGTCACGATGGACATCCCTGCCAGGTAATCGCGAAGCACATCGCGCAAATCTTCCAGCGTCTCTTTGACTTGTGTCCGCCGCGATGCTGGAAAAAGTTGCAGTGTGCCGTGCCAAACCCCGCGCTTTTCCGCCAGCATGAAAAAGACCAGGAAGGGCATGAACGTGACCTCGAGAAACAGCGCGTACAGAGAGCCAATGCCGCGCAAAATCAGGGTGCGAACAACGCCGGGTTCCAGGCGTGCTTCCGTCGCGGCCGGAGCGCCTTGCTCCGGGGCAATCTGCGAAACCTGACCTTCGATTCCCCTGATCTTGCCTTCCACCGTTCCAGCCGCCTGCTTCAGCACGCTGCCGTACTTGGGCCAATTCGCAGCGAAGTCGGCAGTGCGCGTCCACAGTCCGTAGCCGACCGCCGCCAGCACCGAAACCAGGATCAGCACCATCACCATTGCTCCCAGAGTTCGCGGCACCCGCAGCCGTTCCAGGGATTCCACCGCCGGATCCAAAAAGTACGCGAGCAGAATCGAAAGCAGCAGCGTGATCACCACGCCTGCGGCGTAGTAGAAGAACAGCAAGATGATGGCCGCCGCAAGTACTTTTAGACTGAAGGTCGAGCCGGTAATGCGCACGATTGATGGCGGTGTTTGCGTGGCGGACAAGAGCGGCTCCGTTCCACCACGTTAGCACATTCTCGCAATCTAGTTGCGGTGTGGCTCGTTGTGGTTTCGACGCCGAGGATTCATTCAGCCGTTCGAAGCTTTTCTGGAGTCCGCCCGTTTATGCGAAAGACATTCGGGCAGACCCGCTGTGCAGTCGCTGTTTTTCCATATGCTAAACTTTGCTGAGGTCGCCCGCACCGAAGTCGGCCCCGGTCGGATCTGAATACACCTGGAGATTGACAGGCTCTCCAATGCCCAAAGAACTTTTCGGAACGGATGGGATTCGCGGCGTGCCGGGCACGCCGCCGCTCGACGACGCCACTCTCTACGCCACTGGACGGTCTCTCGGCACTTACCTCAAACGCGAACATGGCGCCGCTCATGTCTTGATCGGCATGGACACTCGTGAGTCCGGCCCTCACATCGCCGCTTTGCTTGCTGCCGGTCTCACGGAGGCTGGTGCGACCGTGGCTTTTGCTGGCGTGATTACCACTCCCGGCGTGGCATGTCTCGTTCGTCAGAATGATTTTCAGGCCGGCGTGGTCATCTCCGCCTCGCACAACCCGTTTCAAGACAATGGCGTGAAGTTGTTCTCGCATGCGGGCATGAAATTTCCCGATGCGGTCGAAGAAGAGCTGGAAGCCGACATTTTCAAACACAGAGGCGAACCCGTACCAAAGGCTCTCCCGCAGCTTGTAGCTG
>QHYF01000299.1 GCA_003224075.1 Acidobacteriota bacterium | reverse complement strand
ATTGGCGGAATTTCCTGGCTCGAGATGCGCACGTACATGGCGAGCACACTGCTGCGCGACACGGACGCGGTCAGCATGGCGCAATCTCTGGAGGTTCGCGTGCCGATGCTCGATACGCCTCTCGTTGAATTTGTCGGATCTCTGCCGGACGCGGGGCGGCGGCGCGCGGCTGCGCAGAAGGCGCTTCTCGTGGAGGCGCTCGGCGATTTATTACCCCACGAAATTCTCGCGCAGCGAAAGCGCACGTTTACGCTGCCCTGGGAGGAATGGCTGCGCGGGCCGCTGCGCGCGCGGCTTGAAGCAAGCTTCGCGAATCCCGCGCCGCCGCTGGCGAGTCATCTGCGTCCCGGCGGAGTTCGCTCGGTTTGGACGGAGTTTCTCGCGGGGAAGACCTCGTGGTCACGCCCGTGGTCACTCTATGTTTTGAACGAGTGGTGCCGCCGCCACCTCGCCGCATAACGCAATCGGCTGAGGTACACTGGCAAATTGCGCGATGAACATTCTTGGAATCAACGCGTACCACGGGAACGCGTCGGCTGCGATTGTCTGCGATGGCCGCCTCGTCGCCGCGGTCGAAGAAGAACGGTTCAATCGCGTGAAGTATGCGGCGGGATTTCCTGCGCAGGCGATTCGCTATTGCCTGAGGGAAGCGGGGCTCACGCTGGCGGACATCCACCACGTCGCTGTTCCCCGGAACCAGTATGCGCGGCTGGCCACAAAACTCTTTTACGCGCTGCGCATGCCCTCTTTCGCGCGGGAACGCGTGAGAGCGATCGCGAAATTTACGGGCATTCCCGAGGCGCTGGCTCGGGCGTTTGACGCGGATGCCAAAAAACTCCGCGCCAAGTTTCACCGCGTCGAGCACCACCAGGCGCATCTCGCCAGCAGCTTTTACTGTTCGCCGTTCGAACGCACTGCGCTGCTGTCCGCGGACGGACTTGGCGATTTCGCCAGCACGATGTGGGGCGTGGGCCAAGGCCATCGCATGCTCATCGACGGAGCGGTGGCCTTTCCGCATTCGCTCGGGCTTTTTTACACGACCGTCACGCAATATCTTGGCTTTCTGAAATTTGGCGACGAGTACAAAGTCATGGGGCTCGCCGCTTACGGGCAGCCGGAACAGCTCGAAGCTTTCCGCGACATCGTGCGTTTTGATTCGCATTCGAACGGGAACGGATTTCGGCTGGGGCTGGATTACTTTACGCACCATCGCACAGGCCCGGAAATGTCCTGGGCGGAAACGGACAAAACGCCGATGCTCGGCACAATGTTTTCGGCTGAATTGGCAAGGCGTCTTGGCCCGGTTCGTGCTCCAGAAGAGCCGCTGGAGCAGCGTCACCGAAATCTGGCTGCTTCGTTGCAAGCGCGCCTCGAAGAGGTTTATCTCGGCATGCTGAAGAAGCTTGCTGAACGCACGAAACTCAAGGCGGTATGCCTCGCGGGCGGCGTGGCCTTCAATTGTGTTGCCAATGGAAAAATCTTTGACGCGACGCCGTTCGAACAAGTCTACGTCCATCCCGCGGCAGGGGATGGGGGCCTCGCGGTTGGCGCGGCCTTCTACGTGTGGCACGAGATTCTCGGCAAGCCCCGGTCCTTTGTGATGAATCACGCCTACTGGGGGCCGGGATACTCACACGAAGAAATTCGCCGCGCAATCGATGCGCGCAACATCGCCCGAGATGGCTACGCAATCGCCGAACTGCCCGAACGCGATTTGATGCGCCGTGCCGCGGCGATCATTGCAGATGGAAAAATTCTCGGCTGGTTTCAGGGCCGCGCGGAATGGGGGCCGCGGGCGCTCGGGAATCGAAGCATTGTGGCTGATCCACGCAGGCCCGAGATGAAGGAGATTCTCAACCGCCGGATTAAGCACCGCGAAGTCTTCCGGCCGTTTGCGCCATCAATTCTTGCGGAATTCACTGCGGAGTATTTTGAAAAGTCCCATTCTTCGCCGTTCATGACGCTGGCTTACGCAGTGCGGCCGGAGAAGCGCGAAAAAATTCCCGCGCCGACGCATGTTGACGGCACCGGGCGGCTCCAGACTGTCACCCGCGAAGCCAATCCCGGCTATCACGCGCTGATTTCCGCGTTCCGCGATCTCACCGGCGTGCCCGTGGTGCTGAATACTTCGTTCAATGACAACGAGCCGATCGTTTGCCGCCCCGAAGAAGCGATTGATTGCTTCCTGCGCACACAGATGGACGCCCTCGCCCTCGGCAATTTTCTGATCACGAAATCTTGAGCAGCATGACCCCCATCCCGCGCTTATGAAAATCTTGCTGCTCAATCTCTATTACCCGCCGGACACGTCGGCGACCGCAAAAATGGCGCGCACCGTGGTCGAGGCTTTGTCCATGAATCACCACGTGACAGTGCTGTGTGGGCGGCCTTCCTACGATCCAACGGAACGGCGCGTGTGGCGGCTGTATCAGACAGAGCGGGAGGGCCTAGCGCACATCATTCGCGCGGGATCGACGGACCTTCCACGTTTCGAAATGAAGAAACGGGTGCTCAACTATCTCAGCTACGTGGCGCTGGAAATTCCACGGGCGCTCTTTGCGCGCTGCGATGCGATTGTCGCGATGACGGATCCGCCGTTCCAAGGGATCGTCGGGGCGTTCGTGGCGATGCTCAAACGCAGGCCATACGTCTACAACATCCGGGACTTGTATCCGGACATGGCCATCGGCGGCTCGATCGTCGAGCCCAGCTTGTTCGTGCGCATCTGGGAAAAACTCCATCGGTGGGCGCTGCGTCGCGCGACACGCGTCATTGTTCTGGGCGAAGACATGCGCGCGCGCATCGTTGCCAAAGGAGTTGATCCTTCGCGCGTGGTGATCGTTCGCGATGGTGCGGAAATCCTTCCGCCGAGTACACCGCTTCCCGCGCCTGATCCGGAGGTTGTGCGCGCGATCCGCGGCAATTTTTCATTTGTCCTGGTCCATGCGGGCAATCTCGGTTTCTACGGCGCTTGGAACACGCTCGTTACCGCCGCGCGGCGCCTCGCGAGCGAAGGTGCCGGCCTGGTCTTCGTCGGCGACGGGGCACAGCGCGCGCAAATCCAAGCGGCTGCCGCGGGCGCCGGCAATATCCGCTTCCTGGATTTTTTCCCGGCGGGAAAGATTCCGTCCGTACTGGCCGCCGCCGACGCGCACATCATCACGGTGAAGCGCGGGTTGGAAGGCGTGGTGGTACCGAGCAAAATGTATGGAATTCTTGCGGCAGGAAAACCAATCGTGGCCGTGGCACCGAGAGAAACGGATGCCGTATCGATCGGCGTTCCGCGGGGTTTCGCAGTTTCCGCCGACCCGGACAAACCGGAAGAGGTGGTTTCCGCTGTGCGGCAACTTGTTTTCAACGCCAACAAAGTAAAAGCCATGGGTGAAGCCGCCAGGGCGGCCGCGCCCGATTCCCGATTATGATAGAGTCAAAGAACTGCAAAAGTTTGTGAAAACCATCGACGGCATTGCATCCAAGAAATAAACCGAGGAGGCACGGCAAGCGTGACGCCAGCGGAAACGTTTTGGACGGGAAAGACTGTCTTGGTAACGGGAGGAGTGTCTTTCATCGGGTCGACGCTAACCGATCAACTCCTTGCGCGGGGCGCAAGAAAGGTTCGCATTGTCGATGACCTCAGCAGCGGTCATCTCGGCAACATTCGCCATCACCTCGGGACTGGCAAAGTTGATTTTTTGCAGGCCGATCTGCGCGAACCCGGTGTGACTCGGGCGGCGATGCAGGGGGTCGATATCGTTTTTCATCTCGCCGCTGACCACGGCGGGCGCGGCTACGTTGACCTGCACCAGGCAGGCCCC
This sequence comes from Acidobacteriota bacterium, assembly GCA_003224075.1. Classification (GTDB taxonomy): domain Bacteria; phylum Acidobacteriota; class Terriglobia; order Acidiferrales; family UBA7541; genus Acidiferrum. The sequence goes on along the minus strand of QHYF01000299.1, from coordinate 2,237 downwards.
GCTTCAAATTTCTTTCTGGACGGCCTGGTCTTTGCGGAAGCTCTCAAAACAAAAGTGAAAAAAGTGGTCTTTGCTTCGTCCGGCTGTGTTTATCCGAATTTTCTGCAGTCGGACACCAAGAAAGAACTGTATCTCACGGAAGATCTCACGAAGGGCCCGAATGACGCCGACAACACGTACGGTTGGGCCAAGTTGATGGGCGAATTCACGCTTCAGGCCTACGCCAAAGAACACGGACTCGGCGCCGCCTCCTGCCGCTATTTCACGGTGTACGGCCCGCGCGGCGTGGAGAATCACGCGGTCATCGCCATGATTGCGCGCGCTTTCCTCGGCCAGAATCCTTTCGAGGTGTGGGGCGACGGGACGCAGATCCGCAACTGGACTTACATTGACGACATCGTGGAAGGCACGATCCTGGCGGGCGAGAAAATCAACGATGGCACGGCCGTGAACCTCGGAACGATGGAGCGCATCCGCGTCATTGACGCCGCAAGAATGGTTTGCGAATTCACTGGACACAAAGCGGAGATCAAGCTGCGCCCGGACATGCCCACCGGCCCGCTCAACCGCGTCGCCGACAATTCTCTCGCCAAGAAACTGCTCGGTTGGGAACCGAAAGTTCACTTCCGCGATGGCCTCAAACGCACCATTGATTGGTACTACTCTACGCACGACAAAGAGGAAGTGAAGCGTAACTTTGGGCGAATGTTGACGGAGCGATGAGCTGCGGCGTCAATGGCGCGGGAACTCTTCGGATCGAATCAGGCCATCAACCGCGCGGAAATAATCCGAGCACATGGTGGATTATCTCGATTGTCGCAAAACAAAATTCGCAGTATTGTGTTCAGGCTGCGTGGGGCAGCCATCCGTTCGCACGACTTGGGAACCGGGTCCCCAACCCGGTGAGAATCACGTGAGGCACCGGCCGCACCAGCATGGCCGGATTCGGCTCACCCGATCAACGAGGTTGCATGGCCGCAGGCCTGCTGGCTTTTTTCATTGCACTATTTGCGTCGTTGATGCTCGTCGCACCCGTGCGCGCGCTGGCGTTGCGTGTGGGCATGGTCGATTTGCCAGGCCCCCGCAAGGTCCATCTCACGCCGATCCCGCTTCTTGGCGGTCTCGCGATGTACGCTGCCGTGGTAATCGCCGTGTTGTTCGCTTTCAGTGGACCCGCACGCTCGCAAATCGCGGGTATCCTTATCGGCGCGACGCTGGTGGCGGCCGTCGGCGTGCTCGACGACCGGGGGTTGCTCCATCATCAAGTCAAATTGTTTGTGGGAATGCCGCTGGCCGCCGCGATCTTGCTCATCAGCGGCATTCGCGCGCAAGTTTTCAGCGTGCTGCTAGGCGGGCGCGGTGGTGATTTGTTGGACGCGGCTCTTACGGTTGTTTGGGTCATTGGCATCACCGCATCGTTCAGCATTCTCGATCACATGGACGGCCTATGCGCCGGAGTCGCGGCGATGGCTTCGGTTTTTTTCGCGCTGCTTGCCTACCTGAACGGACAGACTCTGGTCACCACGCTGGCTGCCGCCGTGCTGGGCGCGGCGACCGGATTTTTGCGCTGGAATTTCAAGCCCGCAAAAATCTTCATGGGCGATGGCGGCGCCATGTTTCTTGGTTTCCTGATGGCCACGCTTGGACTGAAACTACGCCTTGAAAATGCCAATCATCTGGCCGCTTGGCTTGCTCCGATTCTGATCCTGGGTGTGACTATTTTTGATACCACGCTCGTGACGATTTCGCGTTCGAGACGGGGACTGTTGCCGTTCGCAGCACCCGGAAAGGACCACGCCGCTCACCGCCTTTCGAATCTTGGCTTGGGCCAGCGCGGCGCCGTCCTCACGCTCTATCTCCTCGGCGCCATTGGCGGCGGGGCAGCTGTTGTCGTCAGCTATCTCTCCACGCGCGGGGCGTTCTTTGTTGGGGCGCTTGTCCTGGCCGCCATCTTCGCAGGCGTCGCGTTTCTCGAGCGTGCCCCCTATGAGCCCCAGGCTCGAAAGAGATCAATGGCCTCCTAGCTAAGACAATCGCTCATTTACGAAATATTTTCCGTCGCTCGGCATGAAGCTCTGAACGTGTTGGCCCGTGTTGGTGGATTCGCTATACTTACCCGGCGCCCTCTCGCCCATTCCTCAAGAAGACCCACACGGGTCGGACGGGAAGAAGGAACAGTTTTCGACGCGGGCTCCCGCATGGATCGAATTTCCGGGGAACGCGCCTCATTGGACGTA
>QHYF01000305.1 GCA_003224075.1 Acidobacteriota bacterium | reverse complement strand
CGCCGGTTGAACGAGGCGGACGATACTTCTTCCGCAAGCGCCTGGCCGGCCAGGACCTCCTACAAATCTACATGCGGCGTGGCAAAGACGGGGCGGATGAGGTCCTGGTGGATCCATTGCCTTGGAGCAAGGACCATTCGGTGAGTGCCACACTGCGACGAGTCAGCAAAGATGGAAAGCTGCTCTTCTATGGGCGGCGCGACGGTGGGCGGGACGAGGTCAGCGTGCATGTGATGGACGTGGACGCGCGGCGCGACCTCGCGGACGTGCTGCCCTCGGGAAGGTACTCCAGCGTTGAGCCGACGCCGGACAACAAAGGAATTTATTATGCGCGCGCGACAGAGAATGGTCCGCGCGCTTATTTCCACGCCATGGGAAGCGATCCCGCAAAAGATAAGTTGGTGTTCGGCGAAAGACTCGACAATCAGAAAATTTTGCTCTTGGGGATCTCCGAGGACGGCCACTATCTGCTATATCTCGTCATCAAGGGATCGGCCGCGGAAAAAACTGAGGTCTACGTCCAGGATTTGAAGGAAAAAAGGCCCGTGGTCACGGTTGTCAACGATCTCCCCGCGCCTTTCCTTCCTTCTCTTGCCGGAGACCGCCTCTATTTACTCACCAACTGGAAAGCTCCTCACTGGCGCGTTTACTGGACGAAGCTGGCTGCGCCACAACGCGAGCACTGGCAGGAGGCAATTCCCGAGTCCGACGCCAAGTTGGAGGAAATCTCCCCGGTTGGCGGAAAAATTGCCGCCTTGTACACCAGGAACGCGGTCCCGGAAATGAAGTTGTTCGATGCGGACGGCAAAAACTCCAGCCCCATCCCATTGCCGGCGCTCGGGAGCGTCTCCAACCTCGTCGGCCGCTGGGAGAGCGCGGAAGCGTTCTACACCTTCGAGACCTTCAACGTGCCGCAGACCATCTATCGGTACGATGTTACCGCAGGAACGAGCGCCATATGGGCGGAACCGAAGGTACCGCTGGACCGCTCGCAGTTCGAATTGAGCCAGGTATGGTACGCCTCGAAAGACCACACCCGTGTGCCTATGTTTCTCTTTCACAAGAAGGGCCTGGAGCTGGACGGTGCCAATCCGGTGATTTTGACGGGTTACGGCGGGTTCAACCTGAGCGAGACACCCAGGTATTCGGCGTCCTCTCTGCTCTGGGCGGAACATGGCGGGATCGTGGCGCTGCCCAATCTGCGCGGCGGCGGTGAGTTTGGCGAGGAATGGCACCGGGCCGGAATGCTCGGGAAAAAGCAGAATGTATTCGATGACTTCATCGGGGCCGCGGAGTATCTGATCGCCAACAAATACACCAGCGTGGGAAAACTCTCGATCCGCGGCGGAAGCAATGGTGGCCTGTTGGTTGGGGCGGCGATGACGCAGCGGCCGGATCTCTTTCAGGCCGTCGTATGCCTCTATCCCCTGCTGGACATGTTGCGGTATCACAAGTTTCTGGTTGCGCCCTACTGGGTGCCGGAATATGGCAGCGCAGACAATCCGGATCAGTTTGGATACCTCGCCGCGTATTCGCCGTATCAGCGTGTTGTGAAAGACGTCAAATACCCTGCGGCTCTGTTCATCACCGGTGATGGAGACACGCGCGTGGCTCCGCTGCACGCCCGCAAGATGACGGCGCGATTGCAAGCGGTGAAGGGCTCGGAACGTCCGGTTCTTCTTTTGTACGATACTAAGTCTGGACACTCCGGCGGACGCCCGGTCAGCAAACTGATCGAGGAGGATACGGACATCCTGAGTTTCTTGTTTTGGCAGTTGGGCGCGTCGCAAGGAAATTGATTCGAATCGGCGAATCAAGGAACGTCCCGGTTCGCGATGCGGCGCGTTCTTCGCGGATTCACGGGACGCGAAAAGCGCTCTCTTTACTGTGAATTCAGCAAATCTGAGACGCTGCTACCTGGACGCTTGGACTTCGCCGAGGCGCTTCAAGCGATCGCGCAGGCGGCGCTGCAGCGGTATTGGCGTGTTGGGATTGAAGGCCACAAGATACCAGAGCGGCTGGCTGCGATCTTTGCTGAGCCACGTCAGCGTCGGTGCATCCGCGTTCGGATGCCGCGCGACGTTTTCCCGGATCGCGCCGTACTGGTGCTTGGCCAGCTTGCCCAGTGTTTTCGAATTGGCTCGCGGGTGCTCGCTGATCAGCCGGAGCAAATAAAAATCTTCCTCCGGAGCCTGTTTCACTAATTTCTCCAGCATTTCCGGCTTGGCATCCGAGCTTAGGACCAAGCCAATTTTTTCATCCCATGCCGTGTTGATCTGATTCAATTCCCTTGTCCTCGCGTGAATCAGTTCTTCCAGCATGCGCCGCTCCTGCTGCGCGCGCGCGATGGGCAGATCCGTGCCTTCGAGGGAGTCGAGAACGCGGAGAAGATGCTGCCTCTCCCCAAAAACAATCTGCGTGGTGCGGGAGACCGCGCCCTTTTCCCTTTCCTTATGCTGTACCAAGTCGGACCGTCGCATTGTTCGGCTGCTCCAGGCCAATCCCTTCCCAGGCTTTTCGAGGGACCGGACGTTTACCGCACCGTTCGAAACACACGCCACAGAAGGCGCAGGAGTCGCTTCTTTGTGGCTTCAGCGGATTATGTTCCGCGTGCGCGATGCGGTAAAGTTTGGTGCGTGCCGGATGTGCCCGATGTGCAACTCCGGCCTGAGGAGTCCCGCGAACGGAACCGGCGCGAACCCGGAGTGCCCGCGGTAGCCGTTTTCATTCGAATTCGACGCAGGCGCGAATTCAGCGAAGGAACCATGATGATGTCGGCATTTCAGGAACACAAGGAAGAGCTGGAGCATTTCGAACAGATGTTCGGGCGCGAACGGGGACGGCTGGCCGTGTCGTTGGACAGAATCACGAACGCGCTCGTTCTCGTGGGGCAGCATGGAGTGTACTGCACCAGCGGGCGGAATCCGATGGTTCCGGCGATGGACCTGCGCATGATCAACCAGGAGCTGGTTCACGCGAAAGAGCTGGTGCAATCGGTGATGGAAGAATTGCGGCGCGCAAAACAAACGCCGAAAAGTTAGCGCGCCCGGCATTTTCAACAAATCTTCAGCGCAATTTTTTCGCGGGTATCTAACGGGAATTTCGCCGATGTTCCGCGTAAGTTCCGTGCAATTGCTCCACTTCCGCGCCGATTACGGGCTAACCTGCAAAAATGGATTCAAGTGCCGCTCGTCACCGATGGTCGTGGCCGGACCGTGGCCCGGATACACGATCGTCTCATCGGGGAGCCCCATCAATTTTGTGCGCAGGGAATCCATGATCTGGTCCATGGAGCCGCCCCACAGATCCGTGCGGCCGATGCTGCCGGCAAAAAG
>QHYF01000304.1 GCA_003224075.1 Acidobacteriota bacterium | reverse complement strand
TTTCTCCCACGGCGCCAGGATTTTCTCCTGTTTCATCTGATCCATGGTTTTGTGTGCATCAATGGCCTTTTGCACCACCGCCGAAGTTTCCTTGAGCATCTTCACAAACGCGCGCACGTCATCGAGATTCGAAAGCGCCCCGTGCCCTGGAATCACCTTCACGTCCGCCGGGAGCTGCGCGGTCGCCTTTTCCATCGCGTCAATCATCCCTTGCACGCTTCCGCCGCTGGCCACGTCAATGAACGGAAACCCGTAGCGCACGAAATCGTCGCCCATGTGCACCACATTGTTTTTGGGAAAAAAGATAATTGAATCCCCGTCCGTGTGCCCGGACGGATAGTGCAGCGCCCGGATGTCCTCGCCGTTCAGGTGCACGGTCACGTCATGCTCGAAGGTAATGATCGGCAGCGCTGCCTTCGGTGCGGGCTTCACTTCCATCTTGACCGAGCCGCCGTTCCCCGCGGTCCCTCCGCTTTCCAGCCGTTTCCGCACGTTGTCCTGCGCGATCACCGTCGAGCCCGGCCAGGCGGCAGGCGTGCACCACGAAGCGCACGGGCTTGTCCGTGACGCCGATGTTTTTCAGCACGGCCTGAATCTTCTCCGCCAGCGGCGCAAACTGATCGTCCACAATCACGATACCGTCTTCGCCCACCGACGCGGCAATGTTTCCGCCCGCGCCCTCCAGCATGTAGATGTTGCCCGCGACCTTCGTCGCCTTGATCTGCACCTTCGACCAATCCGGCTGCTGCTGCGCCTCGGCTGGCGGTCCGAACAATACCGCCCGCGCGATTGCCAGGAAAGCAATAGCCACAACCAATGTCACTGCCGTTGAAACCAACGATCCTTTTCGCATGTGTCTCCCCCAGGTCAAGCGCCGCGCATTCTACCACTCCATTTCTGCGCATTTACAAGGCTCCGTCGCGCCCCATTCGGCATATGGATTCTTTCCCGCCGGAGGCAGGCCCTTGGAGCGAAGACCAAAGGGCGCCCGGCTGCGGGCACTCGGTCGCGAAGGTTAGGCCAGCCGCCACAGCTTTGAAAGAGATATTCACCCGATACGCCGGAATGTGGTTAGAATAATGGGGGTACCTCTTTTAAGCGAAGCCGAATCGTTCCCAGGCGGTTCGAAACTTCGAGAATTGCCAATCTGGGGGTTGATCATGAGAACGTTCCACGTGTTCAACAAAATGTTTTTCTGCTTCCTTTTCTCCTTTCTGATGTTCCCTCCCGCAACCCGCGCCCAAAGCCAGGTCCTGGGGGAAGTGCAGTTTGTCGGGAAGACCAAGGCGGACAAGACGGCCGGCGCGTGGGTCGACGGACAATACCTTGGCTACGTCGCTGAGCTCAAGGAGGACAAAAAAGTCTTGCTTCTGCCCGGTGAGCATGAGATCGCCGTGCGTCAGTCCGGGTATACGGATTTCACCCAGAAAGTGGTTGTCGAGCCGCATAAGAAGGTCGTGGTGGAAGTGGTGATGCTGAAGGATCCGCGCTCCCGCTTGCCCAAAGTCACGTCGCAAATCAAATTGCGCGTGAAACCGGAGAGGGCCGCTGTTTTTGTTGATGATGCTTTCGTGGGCACCGTCAGCGAATTCACCGGTGTGGGACACGGGATGCTCGTGAGCACTGGAAAGCATCGCATCAAGATCGCATTGGCCGGCTACCAGACCTTCGAAACGGACGTCAGCCTCTTGCCGCGCCAGAAAATTACGATCAAGACCGCGTTGCTTCCGGGGAGTATCACCCAGGCGGGGTCTTCGATTAAACAAGAATAGCCTCCCTGGTCTGTTTGAGGCATCGCAAAGAACTTCAACACCACTCTCAACCGGTGTGAAGGGGGAAGCGCTGCAAAATTTGCGCTGCCCGCCGGAAGATCGAGTTCCTTAACGGAGAATAGAGAAAGCAGGGTAGAATCGTCGCGGTTCCGCTGCCCAGGAGTCCCATGGAGCAGGAGCGACGCCGCACCCCTCGGTATCCGTTCGCCGGGTCCATCGAAATGCGCGAAGGCGCGTCCGAAGACAAAAGGACGGCGCGCGTCGCAGGACTCAGCTTGAATGGCTGCAACGTGATCACAGAAAGCCCTTATCCGGTTGGCACCATCCTGGCGATAAAACTCTTCACTGAAAACGAGTTCTTCGAGGCTCAAGCCAGCGTCGTTTACATCCAGCCGAATCAAGGCATGGGGCTGATGTTTCGGGAGACTAAGCCCTATTACCTCACGGTGTTGAGGAAATGGCTTCTGGCGGCCATGATGACGAAACCCGGGACGAAAGGCTGAACTTTCTCGCGACACCCTCTTCTTCTCATCTGCCCCCCATTTTTTGTCACTCGCTTGACTTTCGGCCCTATTAGGCATACAGAGAGTCAGCACACGGCCCACCTTATCAATTCCGCGTTCCTTTTCACGGAGGTGCGATATGAAGCGAATCCTAGTCGGGGGGATCCTTACCGCGTTTCTGGTCCTCTTACCGCTTAGTCCAGCCCGTTTGGCCCAAGAAAAACAACCGGCGCCGGAAGGAAAACCTAAAGGCGCGCTGAAAAAACCACTGATTCGATGGAAAAAGGTGGGGAAGTTGGAGGATGTTCAGGTGCTCAAGCTGTGGGAGACCGATTTAGGTCCGCAGTGGCCGCAAATCGTCATCCTGCAGCTCCTCTCAAGGGAAAGGCAAATCGAATTGCAGTCCGACCCTCTGAAATTTTACAAGAAATACGAGATCTTCAGTCCAGCGGTCTCCGACCAGACGCGAGGCTACTCTGTGCTTCGACTCGTTGAAGATAAGGCCAGATCGACGGACCCTATGATCGTGGTAGTGGTACACGACCAGGACACATACTCGGGCTTCGCGTCTTTTGAGGTAGCGGAGATAAAATAGCGCGACAAGAAGTTTGCCAAAGCTCTGCGCGGCGAGGGGAGGTCGGGCACGCCGAAGAGACCTAGGGCGCGAAGCCAACACGGCGCAAGAGGTCTTGGAAGCGCGTCTCCTCTCGCAGCGAGTCAAAGGCGTCATCAACCTTCAGCCACGCCAGAGAGCCATCGCGTTCCCTGCAGGCTTGTTCCAGGGCAGCGAGCGCTTGCTCCTTTTCGCCCAGCGCGGCATGGATCATCGCGGAATAGTGAGGCGCAACGTAAGTGTGTTTGCCGCGCTCGTCCAGCTCGTCCAGGATCTTTCCTGCATCAACCTTCCTCCCAAAGGCAGCGTAGGCTCGCGCCAGCCCTGTCAGGCGACCCGGACCGCGGTCCGAAAGGGCGACCGCGCGCTCCGATTCCGCGATGGCTTCTTCGCGCATCCCCTTGGCACGATAGCTCCAGCCCAGGCAGGCGTAAGCGCCGTCGGAGTTCGCGTCCAACTCAAGCGCCTTCCGGCACTGCTCGATCGCACGGTCGTACTGCCGGGCAAAGTAAAACGTCCAGCCAGCGTTGACGCTAGTCAGGAGTGAAAGCGGGTCGAACTCCTGGGCGCGTTGGACCTCAAGCAGGGCCTCCTCAAATCGCCCCATAGCCAGTAGATAATTAGAATATCTTCGATGGGCTTCCGCATCGCTCGGGTTCAGTGCAAGGGCGCGCTTGAATTCGCTCTCAGCGCCGGGCCAGTCCCAATCGCCGTAGAAACGGATTCCCGCGAGCGCGGTATGCGCTTCACTGAGTGAATCGTCGAGTTCCAGGGCCTTCAGGGCGTACTGCTTTGCAATCGGCATCGCTGACTTCGCTGGAAGTTCAGTGGTCGCCGAATAGTAGCCAGCCAGGCCGGCATAGGCGGGCGCGTAGCGAGGGTCGACTCGCACGGCCTCCTCAAAATACTGGCGGGCCTTCCCATGCTCCTCCACCGAGCCTTTCTGCCAGTGGTAGCGGCCCTTCAGGTAGGCGTCATACGCCTCGGGGCTGGCCGTGTGTGGCCGGGCCGTTTGCTGGGCAGGAAGCAACTGCAGCGCCAGGGAGCGCGCGATCCGCCCCGACACATCGCTTTCCAGCGCAAATACACCCGCCACATCGTAGTCGTAAGTCTCAGTCCATAGCGTAGTCTGGTCACGTGCTTGGATGAGCTGCGTGGCAATGCGCACGCGCGCACCCTCGTACCGCACGCTCGTCTCCAGGATGTAGCCCGCGCGTAGTTCTCGGCCGATTTCGTCAACGCGCTTCTGGCTGCCTTTGTAACGCATCGCTGACGTCCGTGCGATTACCGCAAGCCGCTGCGGCATCAACCGGCCCAGTTGGTTAA
>QHYF01000287.1 GCA_003224075.1 Acidobacteriota bacterium | reverse complement strand
ATACTTTCACGAAGTGCCTGATGTTTTGGGCATCGTTGACACCTCGAATGGTACTTAGTGGCCGCCCTCGTATTGATACAGTGTTCGCATCCTCTACGGAACTCGTGTGAGGAATCGCCGGAGCATTGTATGCAGGTGGGTTCAGGTGTATATTACCGCCAGGTTGACAACCAAAACGGAAATCTCGGCTAAGAATACAGGCAGGTAGGCTTTTTATAGATCGCGCCTCCTTCAGCTTCGCATCCTGCTGCTGGCTCGAAATCTGCGTGAGAGGAAGGTTTGCTATGACACTGAAATCGGTTTCTCTGAGTAGTGCGATGTTCCTGCTTTACTTCAGCTTCATTGCCGTCGCACAAGGCGCACAAAGTGCAGCCCAGGCAGCACAGCCCGCAGCCCAGGGTTCTCAGACGGTTCAACCACAGGCCCAGGCTGCGGAGCCGCCCGCGAAACTGATTCTGAAGGAAGGCACTGACGTGAAGCTGAAGTTTGCGCAGGACTTGAGCTCAAAGACTGCGACGGATGATGATCCCGTAAATCTGGTTCTTGACGAAGACCTTAAAGTTGGTGATGTGACGGTGGCCAAGGCCGGTGCGAAGGCTTTAGGCACCGTTACGCACGCAAAGAAAGCTGGCATGATGGGCAAGGGCGGTGAATTGAACTTGCGATTGGAATATCTCCTCGTCGGAGATTCGAGGATGAGACTGCGCGGAACGAAAGGTAAGGAAGGAGAAGGCAAGGTGGGAACCGCAGTCGCCCTGACGGTACTTTTTGGACCCATTGGCCTCATCAAGCATGGCAAGAATGTGGAGGTCAAACAAGGCACTCCTCTGCTGGCCTACGTGGACCAGGACTTCACCGTTCCGACACCCAAGTAATGTTGTGATGCCGACGGGTGGCCCGGGACAGCGTAAGCAAACGACAATCTGCTCAAAGCTTTAGAGATAGAAACGACAATCGGCGACATCCGCCCTGGGTGAGCCGAATGTCGTAGGATGTCGCTTGCCAAGGAGCATCCCGCAGAGTAGTTTTCCTGATTACTGGACCGCGAGATTTGGAGACAGCAAACCGCTGCGGTGACGAGGTAGCCGACAGAGTTTCCACCCTCAAACGCGTCGAAGCCAAGGAAGCCAGGATAATGCCTGGAGGGCGCTTGGTCTGGACCGTGGAGGGGGAATGGTGAATAGAATAGAGGAGACACAATGAGAAAAAATATCATCGCACTGCTTGGGCTAGCAGCCTTCGCGCTGCTGGCTGCTGGCGTGGAGGCCAAGCCGGTCTCCCGCACTTACCCACAACCATGCTCTAAGGTTTACGCTGAGGCTAAGGCTATAGTCTCGGAAAAGCCTTACAAGATTTACAGCGCGGAGGAGCACACTCTCATTTTCGAGACTGGCTCGTTTTGGAAAGCCGGGGCGCATCAAATTACCGCCAGCTTTGAGTCGGACGGTCAAGGCTGCAAAGTCACTACTAACGCGGCATATTCAGGCGTCATGCGTAATGGAACGGTGTTCCTTGACCGCTTGGGCAAGAGGTTGACAGGTGAGTGAAGCACGTAGTGGATGGAAAAAGCTGCGGGGAAGTTTTCTGACGGTTCAACTCATGCGGCAGTATCCAGAGAGCCAATTTGGGCAGGCGAAAAGAGACTCGTCGGCTTTTCGTGCCATGCGCGAGGCAATGGGTCCGGTGAAGATTGAATAGGGCTAGCGGCGGTCGACGGTGGGGTGGCGGATGTCCTGGCCCTGCACGAGGTAGATCACGTCCTCGGCAATATTGGTGGCGTGGTCGCCGATGCGTTCGAGGTTTTTGGCGACAAGAATCAATTCGAACGCGGGAAAGACCACGCTGGAATCCCCCATCATATAGGTCAGCAATTCGCGGAAAATCTGATCGCGGTAGTTGTCTACCTGATCGTCGGTGGCGAGGACTTTTTGCGCGAGCTCCACGTCGCGGCGAACCACCGCGTTGAGCGCGTTGCGCACCATCTCTTCGACCAGATCGCTCATGTGCGGAAGATCCACGTATGGTTTCACGCGCGGGTGGCGCAGGATGCGCTGGGCTCCCTGGGCGATATTCACGGCCTGGTCACCGATGCGCTCGAGGTCGTTGTTGATGCGCGAAACCGCCAGGACGAAGCGAAGATCGATGGCCATGAGCTGGTGCAGAGCAAGAAGTTGCACGACGCGGTCGTCGATTTCCATCTGCAGTTCGTTGATGGTGTCTTCTTCCTCGAGAACGCGCTTGGCAAGCTGCTCATCGGTCTCCAGCACCGCGTGAACGGCCTGGTGGACCGAGCGCTCCGCGAGGCTGCCCATCCACAGCAGGCGCTCTTTCAGCTCATTCAGGTCTTTCTCAAAATGGCGTTCCATCCACTCACCTTTCCCAGTATGCCTTTACCACAATTGCCAAGAGAATGTTCTCGCGGAATGATCGGGCAATTCGAATCTCAGCCGAACCGGCCGGTGATGTAGGCTTCCGTGCGCGGATCGCCGGGCGTGGTAAAGAGCTGCGGCGTCGGGCTGAATTCAATCAGCTGGCCAACGAGCAGAAACGCGGTGAAGTCGCTGATGCGCGCGGCCTGCTGCATGTTGTGGGTAACGGTCACGATGGTGCAGAGATCCTTCAACTGCACGAGCAGCTCCTCGATTTTCGCGGTGCTGATGGGGTCGAGCGCGGAACACGGTTCGTCGAGAAGCAGCACCTCCGGCTCGACGGCGAGGGCGCGCGCGATGCACAAGCGCTGCTGCTGGCCGCCGGAAAGTTCGTAAGCCGACTTGTGCAGGTGGTCTTTCACTTCTTCCCAGAGGGCCGCGTGGCGCAGGCTCTTTTCGACGGCTTCGGAGAGGGGGAGTTTCGAGCCGTTGATACGCAAGCCGTAAGCGACGTTGTCGAAAATCGACTTCGGAAACGGATTCGGCCGCTGAAAGACCATGCCGACGCGGCGGCGCAGCGAGGTGACGTCCTGCGCCAGGATACTTTGGCCGTCGAGAAGAATTTCACCCTCCAGGCGCGCGTTGCGCACGGTCTCGTACATGCGGTTGAGCGTGCGGATCAAGGTGGACTTGCCGCAACCGGAAGGCCCGATGAGCGCGGTGACCTTGTTTGTGGCGATCCCCAGGGTGATGTCGAAGAGGGTTTGCTTGCTGCCGTAATAGAAATTGACCTTGAAGATGGTCATGCGCATGGAGAGGGCCGCCGGCATCTCGCGGGTTGCGGCGCTTGTCACGGTGGTCGGTGGAATGTTTACGGGCACTGCCGGCCTCACAGAAGCGTGCATGGTTAGGACCTCGGCACCGCAATGCCACGGGAAAGAATCGCCCGGGCCACAATGTTAATGGCAAGAATCAAACCGAGCAAGACGAGCCCCGCGGCCCACGCCTGACGATGCCAATCTTCGTATGGCGCGATGGCATAAGTAAAGATCATAACTGGCAAGGAAGCCGTGGGTTGGTTCCAGCCGGGACTCCAGAAACGATTGCCGAAAGCGGTAAAGAGCAGCGGGGCCGTTTCTCCAGCCACGCGCGCGAAGGCCAGCAGAATGGCCGTCAAAATGCCGCGGTAAGCGGCCGGTACGATGACCGTGGCAATTGTTTTCCATTTACTGGCGCCGAGAGCCATGGCCGCTTCGCGCAAAGCGTTGGGCACGGCGCGGAGAAATTCCTCGGTGCTGCGCAGCGTAATGGGGATCATCATCAGGCCGAGCGCGAATCCTCCGGCGAGCGTCGAAAAATGCTTGAAGGGCAAGACCACCAGGCTGTAGGCAAAAATCCCGATGACGATCGAAGGAACTCCGTTGAGCAAGTCCGCGGCGTAACGCACAATGAAGGCGGTCGTACTGCCGCTAAACTCCGCCAGATAAATGGCGCCGAAGAACCCGATCGGCACCCCAAAGAGCGAAGCGAGCATGAGTAACTTCGCGCTGCCGACTATGGCATTGGCCATGCCGCCCCCGGCCTCGCCCACCGGCGCGGGCAGTCTGGTGAAAAAGCTCCAACTGATGGAAGTTCCGCCGTGGAAAACCAGGTAGCCCAGAATGAAAAAGAGCACGGAGACAGCAACCACGGCGCACACCCCGGTCATGGTCAGCATGAAGCCGCTTACGAACTTTCGCCAGCGCAGACGGGCGCTCATACGTGGCTCATTTCGCTGCCGCGCTGCGACGTGAGCAGGATCAACAGGCGGGCAAGGCCGTTGAGGATGAAGGTCAGAAGAAAGAGCACCAGACCCAATTCGATGAGCGATTGCAGATAGAGATCGCCGGTCGCTTCCGTGAATTCGTTGGCGATGACCGCAGCGATGGAGTACCCGGGAGAAAAGAGGGAAGCGCTGATCGTCGGCGTGTTGCCGATGACCATGGTGACGGCCATGGTTTCGCCGAGCGCGCGAGCCAGCGCAAGGAAGATCGAGCCAAAAATGCCCGTGCGAGCAAAAGGAACGACCACTTTCCACGTCGATTCCCAGCGAGTCGCGCCGAGAGAGAGCGCCGCTTCACGCTGATCGCGCGGAACCGACAGAAGCACTTCGCGCGACACGGAAATGATGTAGGGGATGACCATGATGGCCAAAACCACGCCTGCCGTCAGGAAACCGACCCCGTACGCCGGACCTTGAAAGAGAGGGAGAAAGCCCAGCGTGTTTTTCAGGCCGGGCTGAATATACTCGCGCATCAAGGGAACGACGATGAAGACCCCAAGTAATCCGTAAATGACACTGGGAACGGCTGCCAGAAGATCGATGAAGAATTCGAGCGTGTCCGAAAGTCTTGCCGGGGCCAGTTCCGCGAGAAAGATGGCCGCGCCGATGCCAAGCGGCACGGCGATCAGCAAGGCGACGCCGGCAGTGACGGTCGTGCCGAATATGAACGGCAGCGCTCCGAACTGATCGAAAATCGGGTCCCAGACGGAGGTGCGAAAAAAATTGAAGCCGAACTTATGCCGGGGCAGCACGGAGCCTTGCCACAATTCGAAGACGAGCAGGAGGGTGACGAGCACCACCGAAGCTGCGAACAAAAACGTGATTACCCGCGCGATCTCGTCGCCTTCGCGGAGCCGGGAAAGAAACGAGCGCGAGCCCGCGACGGGGCCCGCGCTCGGAACGGTAGTAGTAGTTGATGTCACTTCTTCGGCCGGTTTTACTGGATTTTCTCGATGGCCTTCAGCTCCATGGCCACGACTTCCTTAGGCAGTTTTGCGTAGGACAGATTTTCCGCGTAGGTCTGGCCGTCCGCTAGCATCCACTTAACGAATCCCTTGATGGCATCGCGCTTGGCAGCATCGGAAAATTTCTCCGGAATCAAAAGCCAGGTGAAACTGGAAATCGGATAAGCAGACTTACCCGGGACGTTGGTGATGGACACGCGGAAATCCTCGGGCATTTCCTTCGCCGCGTCGGCCGCAGCAGCACTAACGGCCGCGAGAGAGGCCTTCACAAATACGCCTGCGGCGTTCTTCACACTGCCGTAAGGTATTTTGTTCGCTTCGGCATAGATGAGTTCAACGTATCCGACAGAGTTCGGGGTGTTCTTGACGGTACCAGTGACGGCCTCGTTGCCCTTGGCGCCAAGACCCACCGGCCAGTTGACGGCCGCACCCTTGCCGACTTTGGTTTTCCATTCGTCGCTTACTTTTGAAAGATAATCAGTCCAGACATAGGTGGTACCGCTGCTTTCCGCGCGGTGCACCACAACAATTTCATTTGCTGGAAGTTTGATTCCTTTATTCGCATCTGTGATTGCCGGATCGTTCCACTTTGTGATTTTGCCGAGGAAGATTCCCGCCAGGGCCTCCGGCGTGAAGTTCAAGGAGGCTTCCACACCGGGGATGTTGTAGGTCGGGACGACTGCCCCGAGCACGGTGGGGAAGTGCAAAATTCCGGAGCCGTGTTTCTCCTGGAAGGCCTTTAACTGCTCGTCATTCATGGGGCCATCGGTTGCGCCGAAATCTACCGTACCCTCCGTGACCTGCTTGATGCCGCCACCTGACCCAATGGACTGATAATTGATCTGAATGTTGGGATTTTTCCTGTGATACTCGTCAAACCACTTCGAATACATCGGATAAGGGAACGTTGCGCCCGCGCCGTTGATGGACAGCGCGGTATCTGCCCACAGAATTCCTGCGAGTGCGAGAGCAACCAAGAGTATTCCGGCGATTCGCTTCATTCGTATTCTCCACACGTTGATTTGGCCACCGGAAGGTACAAGGAAGTGTCGCGCATCTCTGTTACAGGATTGTTACAATCCGTGCGGAGTTGGTTGAATGAGGGAGCCCAGGGGCAGTTTCCAACAAAAAGGGGCAACCCGTTAAAGAGTTGCCCCTTTTTCCGCCCCCAGGGGAGGGACGGCCGCCATTCGCCTGACCCGGATTACGGCAGGTAATAGCGGAAAGAAGTGAACACCATGTTGTCCACGGCCTTGGGCCGAAGGCTCGGTCCGGCGGCGGCATTGCCGGAGTTGTTGTTGCCCGACCATCCCACCTTCGTGAGGTAGGAATATTGCACGCCCCACTGCACGCGTCCCTTCGGACCGTTGTAGAACTTGTGCCAAAAGCCGAGTGTGCCTTCGACGATGTGGTGAATGTCGCCAGCGCATCCGCCGGCTGTGGCCGGGAAGCCGCTGCCGGACGGCGGATTTGGCGTGCCCAGCGGTTGCGCTCCCGCCCCTGTGGGGAACGCTTCCGTACTGCAACCGCTGTTGTTGAACAAGGAACTGCCGTAGCCAACACCGACGGGATTACCCGCTGCATTCGTAAAGGTGTACGCCGTGCGGGCGGCATATTCGCCGCCCCCGTAGGCGTAAATGTCCAGCTTGGCGCTGGGGTGGAGTTCAAGGCTGCCCAACCACGCGGCAGAGCGAATCGGCGCAAGCGTGCCATCCGGCCGCGCGGTTACATCCGCCAACTGTGCCGAGCTGTAACGGCCGATGCCGTCGCCGCCCTGGAAGTGCCCGACGAGGTCAACTTTCTTGGCCACCACGGGGAGACGCGCCGTGAAACCCACGCCGCCTCCGACCCGCGAATCGTTGAATGCACCAGCGACCGAAGTTGCCGTGGCACAGCCAGCGGGCAGAGTGAGACTGAGAGCACCGCAGGGATAGACCCGATTGCGGAAGTTGCTGAGGATGCCCACCACTTCGTAGTGGCCCCAGCCGGGATCGAAGGCCGCCTTCACAAGAAAGTCGGGCGCCCTGTTGAGCGAGTAGCCGGCGCCATCAAAGGTGTTGTATAGACTG
>QHYF01000310.1 GCA_003224075.1 Acidobacteriota bacterium | reverse complement strand
AGGGCGCTTTCGCCACGCTCTTCTTTGCCGAATACAACGACAACGCAGGGCACCTGCGCTACGCGAATTGCGGGCATCTGTCCGCACTCCTCCTTCGAAACGATACCACTCTGGAACGGCTTGATTCCACGGCCACAGTGCTGGGTGTTTTCAGGGAATGGGATTGCTCGATTGGGGATTGTCGGCTCTTCCCCGGAGACACGCTCGCGCTTTACACCGACGGCATCACCGAATCGTATAACGCGGCCGAGGAGGAATTCGGAGAACAACGGCTGATTGCAGCTTTGGAGCGGAATCGTGAGCTCTCTTCACAATCGCTTCTTGAGGCGATTGTGAGCGAGGTTCAAGAGTTCAGCCCCCATGAACAGCACGACGACATCACCCTGATCGTTGCGAAATGCAGAGGAAATGAGGACCAAATTCCCGTTGCGCGATAGAAACCCAGAGTTTCCAGCCAAATTCAGCGGGGATCAGGAAGAAACGCTAGGCCAGGACTGACCATCGGCATAGATGCGGCCCTTTTCCGGCGGGCGTGCGAATCCGAGGATGGCCGGGCCCTTCATCACGGCTTGGAATGCGGACTGGAACGCTTCCATTTCCGACTGGGTGCCGATGGTGATGCGCGCGTGAGTCGGCCAGATGGGCCACGATCGCCCGATAATCACTTTACGCTCCGCCATCGCGTCGATCACTTCTTTCGCGGGCCGCTTGGTATCCAGCATGAAAAAGTTTGATTCCGAAGGGACATAGGAATATCCCTGGCGGTCAAGCCAATCGAATGTTTTTTCCCGGATGGATGCATTCAGCCGCTTGCGTTCATTAACCAGCTGCTCATGCTTGAGGCTTGCGGTGGCCGCAACCACCGCGGTGATAGGCAGCGCGCCCCAGCCTGAAAAGCCCTCAAGTTTCGCAATCAGGTCCGGACGAGCAATGGCCATCCCACAGCGCAGGCCCGCCATTCCATAAATCTTCGAAAAGGTGCGCAATACGATGACGTCCTGGCCGGCTTTAACCAGGTCGATGACGGAAGGGGCATTAGAAAAATGGATATAGGCCTCGTCCACCAGAACCACCGACCCTTTCGGTTTCCCGGCAACCAAGCGTTCAATGTCGGAACGTGGCGTCAACGTTCCTGTCGGATTGTTCGGTGTACAGACGTAGAAGAGACCGGCATCGGGCGCCGCCGCGATCATCGCCTGCGTATCATGGGAATACGCTTTTGTCAGCGGGACCTTGACCACGCGCGCGCCGGAGTATTTGGCCGCGCGCATGCCGGCTTCGTAGCCGGGATCCGCAGTGACGTAGCTCCGAGCAGGCGAAGTGAACGCCAGCACCGCAAAATGCAGCGGCTCGCTCGACCCGGGAAAGATGCGCACATTTTCCGGTTTGAGGCCTTGGCCCTCCGCAAATGTTTTCACCAGTTCATCCGTCAGCCAGTAGGAGTACCGTCCTCCCTGCGGGGCAATCTCCGCGACAGCCTTCCTCGCCACATCGCACGGCCCGAGCGGATTTTCGTTGGCGTTGATGACGATTGAGCCGGGAGGGAAATTGGTGCGATCTTCCGCGGCAAGCATGGGCTCGGTCGCAATCCGCAGCACCATGGCTCCTGCCGCCGCGGCCGATAACTGGAGGAACGACCTGCGCGAGCCTTTTAGATTCGATTGGTTTCCGTCCATTTGAGCCTCCTCAACACGTGGACAAGCGCAATTGAAGTGAGCCGGGGTCTTTTTCCAGCGAAACGATGACGCGGCCTGTTCGGCTGGGGCCGCCCCTCACTATAGCACCGAATCAAACGATGATCTTATGCACTTATCGCAGCCGCGATGGTCAACGAGCCCCGCGCTTTTTTAGCTTGGCAATCAATGAACGAATTTGACGGCGCAGACCGGATAGATTCGCTACCGCAATATGCTCTAAACTTTAGTTTTGATCCGCCAGGATCCGCGGTTCGCGAGGGAGGAAGGCATGCCAGAGGCAGCTCGAAGGACTTCTGAGATTCTTTCGGTCGGCGAACGAATGGACGCCTTGGATTGGAAGACTGCGGAGGAATCGCTCTCCAACCGCGGATACGCGGTCGTGGACCCGATTCTCTCGCCCGCCGAATGCGCCTCTCTCACGGCATTGTATAAAGATGAGAGCCGCTTTCGCAGTCAGATCATCATGGAGCGCTATCGGTTCGGCATCGGCGATTACAAATATTTCGGCCATCCGCTCCCTGAATTGGTCTCGAATTTGCGGACGAACGCCTACCCTCATCTCGCCGGGATCGCGAATCGCTGGGCCGAGGCCTTGGGTATGACGGGTCTCCGGTATCCCGAGGACCACGCCGCCTTCCTGAGAGTCTGCCGCAAGGCCGGGCAGACAAAACCCACGCCGCTGCTGCTGCATTATGAGGCGGGCGGTTACAACTGCCTCCATCAAGACATTTATGGAGAGGTGAGCTTCCCGTTGCAGATGGTTTTCATGCTTGGCCAATACGGCCGCGATTGGGAGGGCGGAGAATTTATCCTGGTAGAACAGCAACCGCGGGCTCAATCCAAAGCCGAAGTGGTGCATGCGGATCAGGGCCAGGCGATCGTTTTCACCACTCGTTATCGTCCCGTGAAAGGCGCTCGCGGGTACTATCGGGTGAATTTGCGGCATGGCGTCAGCCGCGTGCATCGAGGCACGCGCTACACCCTGGGCATCATCTTTCACGACGCCAAATGATCACAGATGGATCATTACTAGCCCCGTGGAGAGGGCTCCCTTTCGCCGAACGTTTTTCTTGACTTCCCATCACCACGAGCTATAATGGGTGTGGGTATTAGCGCGAAACAAGGCTGAAGATTCCTCCGTTTGTTCGGGTAACTGATTTTACGCTCCTTTACTCTTAACTCATTTCTTTTGATATTCTTGCGCACTCCTCTGCCCTGGAGGCGCCACAGCGCCCCTTTAGAATCAATAGGTTACGGATCGCCCATTTCACAAGCCCCTTGTTTTCATAATCATACAAATGCCCCGGGGTGTGGGGGATCTCTTCTAAAGTTTCGTTGGAAAGCCGCTGCGACCTCGGATCACGGATAACTGATTATATATTCATGAATCCGATCGCTGATTAGCTACTCGTGTCCGCCGCCAAGCTCGCGCATAATGGAGTTCACAAACGACTTCGCATCTCCAAACAGCATCAGCGTTTTATTCAGGTAATAAAGCGGGTTATCGATGCCCGCAAAACCCGCGGCCATGCTGCGCTTGATGACCATGACAGTGCGGGCTTTATCCACATCGAGAATGGGCATGCCATAGATGGGGCTGGTGGGATCGGTGCGCGCGGCGGGATTTGTGACGTCGTTCGCCCCAATCACCAGCGCCACATCCGTTTGCGGAAGCTCTCCGTTGATCTCTTCCATGTCCAGGAGCTTGTCGTAGGGGATGTCCGCCTCGGCCAGGAGAACGTTCATGTGCCCCGGCATGCGGCCCGCGACCGGGTGGATTCCGAACTTCACATCCACGCCGCGCTTTGTCAGGGCATCGTAGAGCTCGCGTACTTTATGCTGCGCCTGAGCCACCGCCATTCCATAACCCGGAACAATGACCACTTTGTTGGCCGCTGCGAGAATCCCCGCCGCTTCCTCAGCCGTAGCACTGCGCGCCGGGCGCGCCTTCTGCACGCCGGAAGCCGCCGTCTGCTGCTGCCCAAAGGCGCCGAAAAGCACGTTCGAAAACGAC
>QHYF01000309.1 GCA_003224075.1 Acidobacteriota bacterium | reverse complement strand
CCGCCTGCATATACGACTAACAAAGATTCGGCCCCCTTCACCTCTGACTTTGCCGTATTCGTCCACGAGCGTGTCTAGGATCCTGGAGACTCCGCTTAAATCGTTCCGAAGGTCAAGGGGAGTATGGCCATACGTCGCGAAGGACCACTTTTCTCCTCGGGAATTTACGCTCAGCACCGCGAGCCACCTTCGCCTAGGACTCGGCTGAAGCCTACCTAATTGTCGTAAGCCGTCGAATTCTTCTAGCGTTAGTTTAATTGTCTTCATGTGTGCGACAGTTAAATTCTATCGCAAATAGCATATGTTGACCGTCGCCCAACTTGCGCCGCTGAAGGACCGCGACCCATATCTTTACGAAACGCTGGTGAAGATTGTCGCCTCCGTGAACGCCACCAGCCAGCGCGCCGGCGTGGACCCGAACACTCCGGCGCCTGCGCCTTCGCCGATCGCCTCGGTCACGGTGCAGGCCACCAACGGCTGGTTCGATATTTCCATCACCGATCCGTCCGACGCGCGCCCCGGACTGTTTTATTTTGCGGAATCGGACGTGACGCCGGCGTTCGGCGCCCCGCGCGTCACTTTTTTGGCGGGCCTATTCTCAGTACATCGGGTCGCTGCCTTCCGCGCCGGTGACATTCGGCGCGCCGCCCATCGCGGTCGCCGGCGGCGGCTCCAGCGGCCCCGCGCCGTTGCCTTCCAGCGGAAGCGGCGTTTTCCCGAACGGCATCCCGCGCGGCGGAAACGGTTTCGGCATTCATCCCGGCTCGCGCGTCGTCCGGCAGACCGTTTTGTAGAGGCCGGGCTTTAGCCCAGCATGCCGCCCTTCAGGGCGGCATCTACATTTTCTTTCAGCTCGTGAAGCGCTCCGAGATTCCGATGCTAATCCGCGAGTATCACGAGAGCGATCTGCTCGCGCTGCGCGCCATCCACGCCGCACAAGGTTTTGACTACGCGCTCCCGGACCTAAGCAATCCGCTGTTCGTTACGAAGCTCGTTCTCTCCGACGCGAACGTAGCGCCGCCCGGCGCCTGTCCCGGCGAGGTCGGGACGGCGGCATCCCTTCCGCTCGAAGAAGCGTCCGCTTTGCGCGATGCCGGGCTGAAGCCCGGCGCCACGCAAGAAAAAATTCTCGGCGCGGCGCTGCTGCGCCTGACTGCGGAAGCGTATCTGCTGCTCGATCCGCGCGCGGGCACTCCGCGCGAACGCTGGCAATGGCTGCTTGCGCTGCACGCCGCCGCGGAACGCGACGCCTGGCAGCGCGGCCTCGAAGACGTGCACGCCTGGCTCCCGCCGCCCATCGCGAAAAAATTCGGCAAACGCATCGCGCGTCTTGGCTGGCTGCGCGATGACGTCTGGACGCCGTACTGCAAAAGATTAAGAGAAGGGAAATAAGGGAAGTAAATGAAGTAAAGGATCCAGGGCAGAATCGTGCGCTCGAATCACCGACATGCTTGCGCTCTTTTCCTTTACCTCCTTAGCCTCCTTTACTTCATTTCCCTCCTGAATATTCCTATCTCTCCGGAGGTCATCCATGGGCCGCGGCGCACAATCAGCAACACGACAACTAACCGATCAGGAGCGCGCCAGCATTGACGCGCTCAACCAGCAGCTCTTTGGCCAGCAGCAGCAGGTCGGCAACGTGCTGCTGCCGCAGTTTCAGAGCATTTTGAACAATCCGGGCCTCAGCGCCGCGGACAAAGCCGCGGTGACCGGGCAATCGCAGGGCGCGCTTGCGAGCGTCTTCGATGCGCTGCAACAATCCGCGCAGAACCGCCTCGCGCGCACGCGCAATTCCGCCGGCTTCGGCGAGCTCGCGGACGAGCTCGCGCGCCAGAAGGGCATTGCGGAGGCCGGCCAGGCGCAGAAGAACCAGCTCGCCTTCACCAACACCGCCTTCCAACGGCAAATGGCCGCATTGCAAGGTCTCTCCGGCCTCTTCGGCATCGACTCGAATCTTCTCGGCCGCACGCTCGGCATTCCCGCCGAACTGCTGAACGTGCGCGCCAACGCTTCGCGCAACTCCGGCGGAGGGTTCTTCTCCGCGCTCGGTTCCGGCCTCGGCTCGACGCTCGGCGCGCTCCCCGGCGCGTTTTTCTGATCGGTCTCCTTAGGCTACGTTTGACTGTCAGGGCGGCACTTGACACATCGCGGTGCAAGAACGCTTTGATTGGAAGTTCTCCAGGGAATGCTATACTCCTGGTGCGAGGTGCAGGTTGGCAGCTTTGGAAACAGAGCGCAAGTACTTGGATTCTCATCGAGATGAACTGCTCGCGCAGTATGGAGACAGATTCCTGGTCATCTCTGGGGAGCAGGTTACTGGTGCGTTTGATACGCTCGAACAAGCTTTGGAAGGAGCCGCCGTCCAGCACGGGCTCAAGAGTGTGCTGATTCGACGTCCTTCTGAGGCGCAAATCGAATTTTCTGCGCCAGCGCTAACGCTGGAGATTCTTAGTTGCCAATCCTCCACAGTCAAATAGCGGCCCAGGCAAAGACACCGGACGGCAAAGTCATCCAGGTGCCTCCCGCCACAGCTTTACAGTTGCGCGGCCCCATTTTGCAGGTGTCTCTCACGATAGAGCAAAACGCTGGCAAGGGACTCGTGGCGCAGGGTAAGACCGTGCCAGCACCGAAGTCCGGTCTAGCGCTCATTGATACGGGCGCCTCGAACACCTGTGTGGATGAGCAAACGGCCAAGGACTTAGGGCTGCCAGTGATCGACGTCGCCAATATGCAGTCGGCGAGCCATGAGAAACACTCCTGCAACGTCTACCCTGTTCAAATTATCACGCCGATTGTCACTTTGAATGCTCCAAGGGCAATGGGAGCGGCCTTGGCATCTCAAGGGCTACTGGTTCTTATCGGGCGGGACGTTCTGCAAAACTGTAATCTGTTCTATAACGGTCCCGCGGGACAATTCACTTTGTCCCTTTAGTGGATTTTTTCTCCCGGACTCTTCCTCCTGACTTGATCATTTGTTTTGGGGCGGCGGCAGGTGCACCTCTTTTCCTCCAGCTCTCTCAGCGTTTTGGTTCCGGTGCTCGTGCAATTTGTTTTATTCCTGCGCTGGTTGCATCGCCGCATGCGCAACGAAGAAATCGTGCGCGCCTTCGTCCGCGACATCGCCACAAACCATTTGCCGCACATCTACAACGCGCTGCAAGAAATCGCCGCGCACCAGGGAATTGAACTGGACGAAACGCCGCTCGTACGCTTTGTGGATTTGAACGGCAAAGGCCACAGTTAGCACGAGCGTCTAAATCTCTTGAACTCCTAAACCTTTGGACTTCTTGACTTTTCAACTTCAGGACTTCCCCGTGGGCCCTCCTTCCCAACTCCTGACGCTGGCGCGCAAAGCCGCCTCCGTGCAGTCGCTCGATCCCGCTCTCGTCTGCTCCGTGGTCGAACAGGAGTCCGCGTGGAACCCCTGGGCGATGCGCTACGAACCGGCTTTCTTCGCGAAATACGTCGCGCCCTTATATACAAATAACAAGGTCTCCGCGACCGAGGCCTACGCGCGCGGCTTTTCTTGGGGATTGATGCAGGTGATGGGACAAGTCGCGCGCGAAGCAGGCTTCGAGGCCCTCTTTCTTTCGGCGCTTTGCGATCCGGAGCAAGGGCTCGCCATCGGCTGCAAAGCCCTGCGCAAGAAATTTGACGCCATGGCCGGCGACACCACGCGCGCGCTGCTCGCCTGGAACGGCGGCGCCAATCCCGCCTACGCCGCCCAGGTCCTCGCCCGGCGCTCGCATTATTTGTAGTTCAGGTTTTTAAGCCCCAGGATTTTCCGCGCGCAGATTATATCAGCCGCGCCCGTACAAAGGGAATTGCAGGTCAGCTTATGCCCTCACAACTTTTGATCAAGCTCGCGGCAATCGCAATCGCTGTGATTCTATGTGTCGCTCTCGTCGAAGGCTGGCGCGCGGACCGGCGCGACCGCGCGCAACTGAACGCCGAGCTCGCCGCAACCAAGCAACTTCTCGCTGCGGCCGGCGCGCGCCAGCACGACCGCGATACGCAACTCGTGCAAACACTCGCGGCCCTGGCCGCGGAAAAACGCATCATCGTCACGCCGGCGCAGATCGTTCGCAACCTTGCAAACGAAATTCCTCTCCCGGCGCCGATTACTCTTCAGGCTGACCACGCATCCGCGCGGCGAACGCGCCGGCGACAAGAATCGCCGGCGCTTCGTCCGCCAACAATGCCCAAGCCGGCACCCCGGCTCCCTCAGCGTCGCAGCAAAACCAAAAGGCAGCGGCTGGGGCAGCCGTCATCCCCGCCGAAGACTTAAAGCCCCTCTACGACTTCGCTCTTGACTGCAAGGCCTGCCAGGCCAAGCTCTCTGCTGCCCAGAACGATCTAATCGACGAGCGCAAGAAAACCGCCGCTCTCGTGCACGAACGCGACGATGCCTTGCGCTTTGCCAGGGGCGGCAGCGCCTGGCGCCGCATCAGTCGCGCCGCCAAATGGTTTCTGCTTGGCGCCGCCGCCGGCGCTGTTGCCGCCAAGGTCGCGCACTAGCGAGCCGCTCTTGCGAACCTGGCGCGTTCTTAGGGTATAATCCGCACACTGAGTGAACTCCAAGGGCTCACCCTAAGATGTCGGAAACTCGAACGTCGCCGGGCCCCGAAGGGCCGGCCCTTCAAGACAAGAAACTGGTTTCCTGGAAAGAGATCGCCTCCCATCTTGGCCGCGAAGTCCGCACCGTGCAGCGCTGGGAGAGGAGCGAGGGGCTTCCCGTCTATCGCCACGAGCACCTGAGAAAATCCACGGTTTACGCCTTTGCGAAAGAGCTGGACGACTGGATCAAGAAGCGCCAGCCCAAAGACGATCCCGAAGCCGACGCCGCCTTCGAGCCCGAGCCGGACGTTGGAGACGTGTTGCTGGGTTCGGAGAACGGCGACGATGCAGAAATCGATGTTCCTCCCGTCCAGCCTTCGCCGCCGAAATGGAAGCGGCCCGTTCTCGCCGCGGCTGCCGCAGCGGTTCTGTGCTTCGCCGGATATGGCGTCTACCGCTGGATTCACCCCAGGATTCTGCCGCCGGAAAAAGTTCGCCTCGTGGTCCTGCCTTTCAAGAATCTCAGCGGCGATCCCAAGCAGGACTACTTCAGCGCCGGCCTGACCGACGAGATGATCACGCGGCTGGGCAATCTCGATCCGCATCGTCTCGGCGTGATTGCGGCCGAATCTTCCAATAGGCTTTCCGGGAAACCGCTCCCGGAGATTGGCCGCGCACTCGATGTCCAGTATGCGCTCGAAGGCAGCGTGCGCCGCGACGGCAACCACGTGCGCATTGATGTCCAGCTCATCCAGGTCAGCGACCAAACACACCTCTGGGCCGATTCCTATAACCGCGACCTCAACGACATCCTGCTCGTTCAAGACGAAGTCGGCGCCGCGGTCGCAAGCCAGATTCAACTGGCATTAGCCACCGCTACCGAAACAAGCACCTCCAGAACCGCAATACGCTCGGTCAATCCGGAAGCATACGATGCTTATCTCCGCGGCCGCTTCTACTGGACCAATCGCGGCGACGTCCGCAAGAGCATCGAAGCCTATCAGGAGGCGATCCAGAAAGATCCCCAATACGCTCTCGCCTATGCGGGTCTCGCCAGCTCCTATGCTCTGCTCGGGCAGGTGCCTTATGACGATATGTCACCCACCGAAGCCAAGCCCAAGGCCCGCGCAGCCGCCGAGCGCGCCCTCCAACTTGACCCTTTGCTCGCTGAGCCTCACGCCGTCCTCGCCAATGTCTCCTTCAGCTACGACTGGAATTTCGAAGTCGCGGAGCAGGAGTTTCAGCGCGCTTTGGCCCTTGGACCGAATAACCCCACCCCGCATCTCTGGTACGGCCACTTCTGTATTGCGCGCAACCGTCTGCCGCAGGCGCTGGAGGAAAACTCCCGCACGCTGGACCTCGATCCCGTCTCCCCTCTGTTCAATACCGTCCGCGCGGAGATCTATTATCACC
Source organism: Acidobacteriota bacterium (assembly GCA_003224075.1). Lineage (GTDB taxonomy): Bacteria > Acidobacteriota > Terriglobia > Acidiferrales > UBA7541 > Acidiferrum. Next base: position 1,851 of record QHYF01000309.1, on the reverse strand, counting down.
AGCGCAACTACGACGCGGCGATTGCCCAGGCACGCCGCACCGTCGAGCAATATCCTAGCTATCCGCTCGCATACATTTGGCTGGGCTCCGCTCTTCGCGAAAAGAAAATGTATAAGGACGCTTTAGAGCAGTTTTCCCTGGGGCGCAAGCTCTCCGGCGGCCATCCGGTCATGATCGCCTTGTACGGACACGCGCTGGCTCTCTCCGGTGATGCTGCCGGCGCTCGCAGAGCTCTCGCCGACCTCCACGGCCTCGCGCAATCGCGCTACGTTTCCTCGCTCTACTTCGCTGCTGTTTACTTGGGCCTCGGTGACAACCATACGGCTCTCGACTGGCTTGATCGAGCCTACAAGGAGCGCAACGACCGCCTCGTTTATCTCGGCACCGAACCCATGGCCGACCCCCTTCGCTCCGACCCGCGCTTCGCGCAGCTCCTCGCAAAGGTCGGCCTGCACTAAAAGGTTCGGAAAAACAGCTCAAATCATCGTCCTTGAGTCGCTGAAGGCGGCGAGGAAGCTCTTGCCCTTGGCAGGGAAGCGGCCGTTAAGCAGCAGGGAAGTGGTTCCCCTCAGGAGCACCCCCGAATCAGAATTCAAAGAATCGCTAAGGCGGTGCGGCGGCCCCTCCCAGTGGAAATTTCTGAGAGGGGCCGTGTGGGGGCTCGGGTCTGGGCACTATTGGCTGTTCTGATCCTGCTCATTGACCGTCCGCGTGGCAAGGAATCCATGCCGCGCCGGATCACCGCGCAGGCGATAGAATCCTGCGACTTGGCCGGAGTTGCTGGGAAACGGGGCTGTGGCGATTACCGAATTGTTCGCCGTGTTGACCTCCGTGATCCCGCCGCCTCCGTTGCTCACGTAGACGATCGGGGGAGTCGTGGTCGCGCTTCCCGTATTCTGCGCGGCACCGGGCGTGGGACCACCAAACCAGGTGATCAGAGTGATCAGCACGGACCGAACTAGCCAGTTTTGTGCCAGTTTTCTGGCGTACTCCATGCTTCGCCGAGAAGTGCTAAGTAGTGTCCACATTTCCATTTTTCCTTTCGTGGAATCCTCCTTCGGACCCGGCCCGACTGGCCCTGACCGCTGCCAGATCGTGTCCCGTGCTATGGGCCCCTCCTGAACAATCGTCCCCAGAAGGTCTCGTCCCAGCCAAGGAATCCCCGCGAGACGCCCACAGAATCGCCCGATCCCAGACGCTCTTCAAGCGACAAGGGGCGTCAGAGGGCGATTCGCGGCGGCATGTCGTCACATGTCGCGCGTACCCGCCGCCACGTATTTTGAGACGTTCACGGAAGACGCTTAAGCCAGGTGCAGTGGGCCCGCAGCAGGGAAGTGCCTTCAAGACAACACCATCTCCTGGAAGGAGTTAGTTCCAACAAAACGCGAATCCACGCAAACGGGATTGTCATTTCGATCCCGCGAGGATTCCCAGAGCCGCGCCGGACCAATCCACGGCCGTGACCCTACGATGAGCAACGCGCGCGACCGCAACGATGCCGTTCACCCGCCCTGTTCCGCCGCCGCGCCCTGGAAAAAGAGCAGCTTTCGCCAGCGCGCGGTTCGGCTCGACAAATCCTTGTCCTCTCCAACTCCAATGCCAGCTTCCCCGTTCCGGCTGGCGCACCCCCCGCGCCAGCCGGACAGGCCTCGTCCTCCGAAAGGCGCCTCTCGGGGGAAGAACAACAGGCGCCCTACGCTAAGAAACCTGTGCAAATCCCCAAAATACCGCTTGACATCGCGTCCCATAAGTTATATTATGTTAACTTGGAAATGCGCCTCGCGAACGCACCTGGCCCAGCCCGCTCACATGAACCTTAGTGGGCTTCCAGTGCCCTCCTAGCGGTCTCTG
>QHYF01000054.1 GCA_003224075.1 Acidobacteriota bacterium | reverse complement strand
AGACGAAATTCTCCGGGTTATTCGAGGTCGGCTGAATCAGTGTGCGTGCGGTGTAGTTCGTGTTTGCCGCCCAGGGTGGCCCCGCGGAGCCGAAGCCGGGGTTGGAGCCTTTATAAGGAAGCATAAGGCAGCCCTTGGCACCGGGGGGCATACTGCTGCTGGTAAGGCAGCCAGTGTAATCGCCGGGCGTAAACTCCACGCAACCAATTGGATCAGGACAGCCATTAATCGCGAATGGCACCGGGGTAGCCGTGCCACCGGTAGCGGGGGCGCTCGCGGGAGCGGCGACCGCAGCAAAAGGGTCGCCAAACGGATTAGCTCCAGGAATCCAGTGGCCTGCAGCGCCTACGTTGACTCCGGTTGGCTGCGTCGTGGGCCCGCCAAACACCGCAAAATCGGCCCCATTATTGCCGGGTCCTGCCAGATGGAGATCCACCGTGCCAACAGTCACCGCCGTGCTGCTGCTCGAGTCAACTTGAATCGAACGCGGGGGGCCTCCGAGCATGGTGACTGAGGCGTTGGAGTTTATCTGGAATGAAGGGCTTGCTGTCCTGTGGAGTACAACCAACGGCACGGGCGTAGTCACAGGACTCAAGCCACAGCCGGCCGAAGCCGTTACGTTCACGGTTTTGGTCGAGGAGACTATTTTTGTAAAATACATTGCGACCGGGTCCGTAACGGTCACCTTGATGTAAGGGTTGCCAATCGTGGGAAAGCCGGACGGGATGCCGCTCACGCCTGACAAACTCGACGGAAAACTCACGCTTACATTGGACCCCGAATAACCGTTGAATAAAGCATACTTACAAGGTATAGAATTCGGTTTTGCGCTGCAATTAAAGGTAGAGCCGATCCAGGAAAAATCGAAGGGGGGGTTGGGGAAGTCGGTACTGGCGGTTGGATCGGTACCCTTCAGGAACAGATCTGCTGCACCGGCCTGGCAGGCGGCGTCAGCCGCGCCCTGGGCCATCTGTCGATGCGCCCATACTTGTGTGTAATCGGTGGCCAGCCCAAGCACCGCCAGCAAGAGAATAGCGATGAACACGACGATAGCTAGGAACGCTTGTCCCCGTTGAGAGGACCATCGTCGCGAGTTGGTGTGGTAAAGGTTCATTTATTGCACCATCCTGCCTTCCGCATACGTCTTCATGGTCGGAGCCGTAATGAACTTCGGGAGATAGGGGATATAGGTGTAGGTCACCGTCACTCGTACGCGGTTCGGCGGGGCGGAGTTGCCATCAGGAAAGGTAACCGATGGGGTGATGGCGCTGACGTCGTGCAGTGAAGTCCCGGCGAAGGCCTTTACCTTCGCTTGGGTGCCGGCCACATCTCCACCGCTATGGACAATGGCATAACGAACACCCTCGTTGACGGCGTCGGCCAGAACCGAGTAGGTGTACATGAGCCATCCCAGTTCAAAAACCCAAAAAACAACCGTGAAAATTACCACAATCATCAGCGCGGTTTCCAGAAGGCTCTGGCCACGTTGACGGCGCCATCGGGTGTGCCTCCTCGGCCGCATGCTAGTACAGGGACCTCATGGAGACTTGGCGGTGAAATTTCAGGTTGGCGGGCAAAAGTACGTTGAATGCAGTGCCCGAGATAATCGGCGTAACGGTGTACTCCACATCCACGCGGTCGAGGACATAAACCGGCTCCTCTGGATCGGCGGCAGGCGCTGAAAACGCGAATGCTGGGCCGAATTGATCACATAGCGCAACGCCAGTGCTGGAGTTGACCCCTTTGGCGCTGGTGCACACCTGGACGGCAACATTGGAAGTGGTGGCGCCGCGGACCGCATTGGTCACATTCTCCCAAACCAGATCGCGCACCACGGTGGTTCCGGGAGCCGTTCCCGTGCCTGCCGCCCCACCTTGGGTGGCGTATTGCGCGCCCATTCGGGGTGCAGCCGAAAGAGCCAGCACCATAAACCATAGGTAACCCCAATTGATGATGTTGAAGGCGAGCCCGAGCAGTAACGGCATTGAGATTGCCGTTTCGAGCAGGCTTTGTCCGTCCTGGCCCTTGGACCGGCGTTGGCCAGCCAATCTTCTCCGCCACATCTTCATTTCTCCAGCGACTGCGCCGCCATATCCACGCGATCGAACTCAATCGCGTCACCAACACGAGTGGAAGTTGAATCCAACACGCCCGATGGCAGCTCGAGCACCGCCGCGGCCTTCCAGAACATCCGAGTCATTCGGAACGGGCGCATATCACGCCTCATGGCAATAACCCTCCAGTCGTCATCCAGAACCGCAATGTCTATGGGGAACTGCATTCCCAAAGTATGCACGCCTTGCGAAGGCACGATTAGCAGCCCATCGCCCGGCTGGAGTTCGCGCTCCCCGAGCAAACCGACAATCCGTGTCATTCCGGTCTCCGCCACTCGAATGCGCTGGCCGAGAACCGTTCCGCGTGTAGCGTTTGTTGCGCATACCGCCTTTCTTTGCCATCGCATCGCTATTTGGCGAAATCCGCAAATATCTTTTGCATGCTGATAATTGCCGGTCCCAGCGCCACCACGAAAATGCTGGGAAAGACGAACAGGACCAGGGGGAAAAGCAGTTTGACCCCGGCCTTGGCCGCCATTTCTTCGGCCTTCTGCGTGCGGCGCACGCGGAGTGTGTCCGCGAATTGTCCAAGCGCATTCGCAATGGGCGTGCCGAAGCGCTCTGTCTGCACCAGCATGGTGACAAACTGTCTGACGAAATCGATATCAACTCGCTCTGCCATGCTGCGCCAGGCATCCAAACGCGGCTTTCCGGCGCGCTGCTCACGATTGATGATCTGGAGTTCGTCGGCCAAAGCGGGCGAGGTCAGCCTGATTTCGTCGCCAACCCGTACCATGGCCTGGTCAATTCCCAAGCCGGCCTCCATGCAGATAACTAGTAAATCGAGGGCATCGGGCAGGGCGCGGCGGATACTCTCCTGCCTGCGAGAAATCAACCGTGTGAGCACAAGATCCGGGGTCATAAAACCGAGAACGGCGCCCACCAAAATCGCTGCTAGCATATTGCTGCCGAAGAAAGTTCCCGCCCCGATGGCAAGCACCGGCAGTAACATCTTCGTCGCCGTAAAGATTTCGATGTGCTCAGGCTTTCGAAACCCTGCGAGCGCGAGCCGATAGGCCATATTCTCATCTGATCCGGAGACCAGGCCGCGAATGGGCTTGAAAACACTGGTGACCCCGGCCGCCGCTCGGGCAAGGCCGTTTGTAGGCCCCTCTACGAGGTCAGGGGAGATGACCGGGGGAGGAGCCGAAATTTCCATCAAGCGAGCATCGATCGTTTCTTTGCCGCCCAACAGGACGATGAGCACAGCGGCGATTAGAAATGCCGTAATGGTTACCGATATCAGAAAAAGGAATATCATGAGACTTGGTCCTTAGTACTTAACGTTTACAATCCTGCGTATCAGCACAATGCCGATTGCCATCATGACCGCCGCGTAGGTCACCAGCTTTTGCCCCAGCGGATCCTGGAACAGCTCTTTTCCGTAGCCAGGATGGAGGAAGTTCATTCCGATGAACATCGCGAATGGCAGCCCGCACAAGATCCAGCCGGTCAACCGGCCCTGCGCGGTGCGAATCCGGAGCTGCCCTCCTACACGTATGCGCTCGCGAATCACGTGAGAAGCCTTATCGAGGACCTGCGCGAGATTACCGCCGGTCTCCTTTTGAACAAGAATCGCGGTGACCAGAAACTGAAGATCGGCGACGGGCACACGGCGACTCAAGTTGACCATGGCCTCGCGAAATGGCAGCCCGAAACTCTGTTCGTCGGCCGCACGGCGAAACTCTGAACGTAAAGGTTCGTCGGATTCCTGAGCTATGGTCTCCACGGTCGCCGATAGCGCCTGGCCTGCCCGCAGCCCGCGCGACATCAGATCGATCGCTTCCGGAAGCAGCTCCGAAAAGCGCTGCAGCCGCCTTTTGCGCTTTTGTAGTAGAAAAGCGTACGGGAGCGCACCCAACACCAGACCGGGGACCCAGCCCAGCAATCCCGGGGCAATCCACCAATTACCTAGCAGAGCGCCTAAGCAGATGAGCACCAGCGTGCCGAACACGATCCGCCCCACGGTCCACTGCAGATCGCATTGTTCGATCAACAGTTGAAGACCTAGAGCGGCACGGCTGTTGCGCAGGAATTTATCAAAAGCGGGGATCGTGCTGAAGGTGACTTCTTTGACGATGTCCGGTTCGTCAGTTCCCGAAGAAACTCTCTTTCGGTCCAGGGAGGCGAGCCGCGAGTGAATCAGTTTGTCTGTCTTCGAGGGTTCGGTAAAGAACGCGACCACGGCAAACGCCGTGATCAAAATAATGAAAAAGATGCTGACAAGCGTCACTACTGAACCTCGTACACGTGCTCGAATATGTTCGGCGGAAGCTGGATTCCCGATGCCTTCAATCGCTCAGCAAACGTGGGCCGGAGACCAGTAGCGCGAAACCGGCCAAGTACACGACCATTCGCACCGATGCCGAGGCGGTCAAAGACGAAAATGTCTTGCAGGGTCACCATGTCATCCGAAACGCCAGTAACCTCGGAAATTTGCGTCACGCGGCGAGTGCCGTCGCTAAGCCGGGCCACCTGTACAATGATGGACACTGCGGATGCGATTTGCTGTCGAATGGCCCTGTCGGGGAGATTGATTTCGGCCATCAAAGACATGGTCTCGAGACGCGCGATCGCGTCGCGCGGATTATTGGCGTGAATTGTAGTCAGCGAGCCGTCGTGGCCGGTGTTCATGGCCTGCAACATGTCCAGGGCCTCGCCTCCGCGCACCTCGCCCAGCACGATGCGATCCGGGCGCATACGAAGAGCGTTAATCACCAATTCGCGCTGACGAACTGCTCCTTTGCCCTCGACGTTCGGAGGACGACATTCCATTCGGACGACGTGCGGCTGCTGCATTTGCAATTCGGCCGAGTCCTCGATCGTAACGATTCGTTCCCGCTTGGAGATAAAACTCGATAGGGCATTCAGCAAGGTAGTTTTACCTGCGCCCGTGCCTCCGGAGACAATGATGTTGAGCCGTGCCTTGACCGCGCTCTTCAGCAGTTCCAGCATGGGAGACGTAATGGCATGCTTGGCAAGCAGTTGCTCAACCCCGATCGGTGTGCGGCCGAAGCGGCGGATCGACATGATTGGACCGTCGATGGCGAGTGGCGGGATGATCACATTTACGCGCGAGCCGTCGTCCAGGCGCGCGTCGCACATCGGCGACGATTCATCCACGCGTCGTCCCACGTTTGACACGATCTTGTCAATGATGTGCCGAAGGTGCGCCGCATCTTTAAAAACGACGCTGGTAAGTTCGAGCATTCCGCCCCGCTCGATATAAACCTGACGGTGAGTGTTGACCAGAATGTCAGTAATGGACGCATCTTGCAGGAGCGGCTCGAGGGGCCCCAGTCCGAAGACCTCGTGCAACACCTCGCGGCAGATTCGCTCCTTTTCCGCGCCGCTGAGCGGGACGTTCGCCGCACCAATCAGGTCGTAGATTACGTTCTGTACCTGCGTTCGCGCGCGGACGTCTTGCAGCGAGGTGAGTTTCTCCAGGTCAATCTTGTTCAATAAGTCGCGATGGAGGGCTGTCTTCAGCTCCTGGTGTGACTTGAACGAAGGCGCGCTGGTGCCTTGCAGCTGCTGAGGAGCTGGTGTGGCTGCAGATCCGAATGCCATGCCGATAATTCCTCCCGGCAGAACTATCTGCCAAACAGTGCCTTCGTACCATAGGCAGATTGGTGCGGAGCCAGGGCCTTGCCTTTGTTACTTCCATTGCTGCTTGCCAATTGGTGCGCCCACTTTTGTATGGCTGCGCTGAAATCCGACTTGTTTCCGGAAGAAATCGGTGCTCCGGTATTGATGGCCCGAATTACCTCGTTGTAGCTGTTTGGTACGCGCAGCGAAATCTCTCGGCCCAAAGCTTTTTCAATACGATCGTCGCTCAGCGGGCCCTTCTTCGAATGGCGGTTGAGTACGACATGTATGCTGCTCGAGCTATATCCCAGTTTTGACAGGTGCTCGATGTAGCGGACGGTGTTGCGCACCGACGGCAATTCGGCGGTCATTACGATGGCAACCTGTTCCGACTGCGAAATGCATGCCCTAGTCCCGTCGGTCAGCCCGGGCGGGCAATCGACAATCACGAAATGATAGGTGTCGGCGAGAAACGCGAGCGTATGTTCTACGGTGGAGGGCGACGCACCATGAATTGCATCCACGGTCTCGGGCGAATCGAGGAGATCCAGTCCAGAATTATGGTGCAGGAGAAAGCCGCGCAGCAACTCTTCGTCCAAGTGATCTGCGTTGCTGGCAAGCTCGTAAAAACTGTACTGGTGGCGACCCGTGCCGAGGTACAGCGATGCATCGCCCAGAGCGAGGTGCTGGTCTACCAACAGGCATTTTCGCTTCCGTTCATGAGCCAGTTCCAACGCTAAATGCAATGCCAAAGAAGTGACCCCAGTGCCTCCCTTTGAACCGACAAGGGTGATGACCTTTCCACGAACTGTCGACCGGGCCCTTTGCTTCTGCTTCGCTTCCACGCGTGCCAATCCATCGAGCACACGCTCGTGCTGCACAGGCTTCAGCAGATATTCGGCACAACCTGCTCGCATGGCGGCGATAATTGCTTCAGGCTCTGAATAAGCCGACACAGCAAAACTGTGCACGTCTGGATATTCGGAGCGCAATCGCTCCGTCATCCAGATCGCTTCTTCGGTATTCCGGTCGTAGTCAATAAAACAAATACGGGTCTGCGCAAGGTCCAGAGCGCGGCCTATCTCTCGCTCAACACCGACATAATGGTCGAGATTTCCGATGATAACGGCTCCGGGCACGCCTGCCATGAAATGAGACAAAGCCTCGTAGGACGTAGCATCGAGGCAGACCGCCATTACCCCGACTCGGGCTGACCTTTCAACCGTGCCCATTCATTTGCTCCCGTTCCCATGTGGAATCTTTGTGTCAAATTGCTTTTGCTCCAGCGGTGCGATCGGCATCTTGGGCACCTCGGGCGCAGCGGTTGGCGCCGCCGCCGGGTCCACGATCGTCGGCGTGACGATCACGACCAATTCGGAGTTCGTCTTGCTAACGGACCTGGACCGAAATAGCTGTCCCAAGATAGGAAGATCGCCGATACCCGGCACCTTGGAAAATTGCGCCGTCGTTCTCTGATCCAGCAGTCCGGCGATGCCAAAACTCTGGCCGTCCCGCAACTCCACGACGGTCTCAGCATGCCGAGTCGCAATTGCCGGCAACACAAATCCGCTGATGGTTACGGCGTTGGTGTAATCAAGCGAGCTCACTTCCGGGAAGACCTTCAACCGGATCGTGTTGTCGCTCTCGATGTTCGCGGTAAATTCCAGTTTGACGCCGAAGGGCTTGAACTGGACGGTTACCGTGGCCTGGCCGGCTGCGCCTGTCAGCAATGGGTAGGGCAATTCTCCGCCAGCCAGGAAACGCGCCGGCTCGCCATTGGCTGCCAGCAGATCGGGCTCGGCCAGGATTTGCAGGACATTTCTCTGCTGCAGGTCACGAATCGTTGCGCCTAAATTGAGGTCAGGCCGGAAGATGAAGATGTTCAGCAGATCTGAGATGCTCTCCTGGGTAGTAAAGCCCTTCGTGGGCGCCCCAATAGCACTCGTCAGCTTGCCCTGCTCCCCGAGACCAAGCGTCCCGAACTGCTGCGTGGTCACCGTTCCAATGGTGTTCGTGGCTCCGGTGCTGAGCAGATTGATGCCGAAAGCGGACAACTTCGTGCGGTCCACCTGCGCAAATCGCACTTTCAGCAGTATCTGTTTCTGTCGGCGTGGCTGGGCGACTTGGATGGAATTCACAATCTCCTTCGAGAAAGGCGCAGCCATTTTTCCGATCTGGTCGGCGACCGCCGTGGACGATGCCGTCCCGGTTAGCACCACCCTACCCTCTTCAGACTCTGCCTCAACAGCCTCTCCGGGCAACCCGCGTGTGATCGCTTCGCGAAGCAACGACACATCCACATCGGCGAACACTTCGATGATTCGCGATTGACTGTTCTCCTGCCAAAGAATAACGCTGCTGCTGCCGGTCGCTGTTGCCGTCAGCACCACTTCATTGGGTGCCGTCGTGGCCGTGGTCACGACCGCAGGATTTCCGACTAGCACGCGCTGGAGGCGAGGATCGGTGCGAATCACCACCGAATGGCCCACGAGGATGTGCAGAACCTGGTTGCCAGCGTTCTCGGCCGGCGCCTGCGGCTCCGCAGGGAGTTTCTGCTGCGTGGCGGGTGCGGCAGGGATCTGCGCCCTCGCCGGCTTGCAAAGGCCCAAGACAGTCAACGTGCACAGCACCAGCAGAGAACGTGTTGCGGGATGGACTTGCAGGATGGCCTCCTTCGCCCTATTCCGGCTTTGCCGGAAATTTAGTGACTGTTATCTTGCCGTTGACCACCGTCTCTACCGTGTAGACCTCAGGAAGCTTCACTACTGCGGCGACCTGCTTCACGTGTTTCACCACCGGCTCGAGCTGCTTCTTTGCTATTCCAGCCAATTCAGCAATATCAACCGGCCGGACGTCCGGACTCGCCGAGTCTCCGCCATTGCGCAACACGAAATGGATGGTGCCCTGGTTCTGCGCCAGCGCCAGCTTTTCTGATTGTTCGGGGGTCACCAGCAGCGTGACTACGTTTACGTTTTCAGGCTTGCCGTTCGGATCGGGGTCCATCTTCGTTCCGGTTGACAACACCAGAACGTTCTGCAGCACGGTGCGCGTCTCCGTGCTTGCGATGTTCTCGGGCTTTAAGGTAACCAGCACATCCACATGGGAGCCGGGAAAGATAAATCCGGCAATGTTCGTAACTTCATTGGTCTTCACGGCGGTCGCGCGCATGCCATCCGGAATTTTGGCCGACAGACCCAAACTGGCGCTGGAGGCCAGGTCACGGCGCAGCACCGGTTGCTGCACCGCTACGGCGTACATCAGCACATGACCTGTGACCTCTTCCTTCTTCTCGATTAGCCCTTCCAGCGGCACATTCACGGGCCAGTCAATCTCCGTCAGGTTTTCAGCGCTAATGGGAGTGCCTGGCTGCAAAGCAACCGCGGCCGCCACGATGCGCTTGGTCTTCGCGCGGGCACTGGCCTGCGTGCGTGTAATGCGTGCATAGAAAACGGACGTGATGCCCAGCGAAATCACCAGGGCGGCTACTAGAGCGAAACCAAGTCGTCGAGTACCCAAGAATTACCTCCACAACTGCGTAGAAACGGCCCAGTACAGTGTGCCTGCCGCGAATGCCAGCCCATACGGCATGCGCACTGCGCCGGGGTTATCAAGATTAACGGTGGGGTGTGTCTGCAGTCCGTGCTGGGCGTGAAATGCCACCACCCACAACGTGTTCCGCAGTGTCTCAACAATGCGTCCAGACGCAACCATGAAGACAATGGCCAGCGCGCCTCCCGCCACGGCCGTAGCGAACATCACACGCCACGATGCGCCGGGACCGATGATGCAGCCGAGAGCTGCGGCCAATTTCACGTCCCCCGCGCCCATGGCCCGGACAAGGTGAAATAACAAGAACGCGCCGCCGAAAAGAAAGGCGCCAGCAATACCCAGCAGCAGCCCTCTCCATCCATGGAGAGCGGTCTGCAGGATTAGGCCGGCAATCATGGCGGGATAGGTCAACCGGTTGGGGATCCGGCGTTCCTTGACATCACTGACGGCAGCGCAGACTGCCACCGTCACCGCCATTGGCGGGATGAATTGAGCCCAATTCATAATCTCGTTTCAAATGAACAAGCGGCGCCGCGCGTCACGGGGCTGTGCTACGCGGCACCCCAAAGCTTTTATGCTTTTCCGATTACGCTCTGAATTTTGGTGTTGATCGACGTGAGCGCAGTGTTGATGTCGGTCGCGATGCTTTGCGAACCCGTCACCACTGCGGCCAAAACAGCAAGCAGAACCAGCGCGTATTCGAGTAGATCCTGACCCGACTCTTCCTGATGGAACTTCCTAAGCAACCGTGTGAAGGTCATGCGAAATCTCCTTAATCGATTGAATTTGGGTACCACTTCAACGTACATGGACGAAACCAGCGCCTGCCCGGCGCCCCAAGGTTTTATGCAGCTGTGATTACGCTCTGAATTTTGGTGTTGATCGTCGTGAGTGCAGTGTTGATGTCGGCCGCGATGCTTTGCGAGCCCGTCACCACTGCGGCCAAAACAGCAAGCAGAACCAGCGCGTATTCGAGCAAATCCTGGCCCGACTCTTCCTGATGGAACTTGCTAATGAATTGTAGGAACGTCATGGGTAACCTCCTTCCGAAGATTTGAGTTACATACACCAGTCCCCCGTGCCAAGATTCTTGGTCTAGGGAACATCCGTTAAATACCTGAATACTGATTGGGGACTATACCTGACCACCTAGTGAGCAAGCGTCGAGCCATATAGTCCGCGTTTCGCGTCAGGCCCGCCCCACGTAAGTTGCTAAACCAGAGCCACATAGGACGTAGGAAGACAACCTGGCAACCGATGAAAGGATGGATGATGGCAAAGTCTTCCATCTAGTATGCAACAGACTTCCACTGTGGCGGTCTATACTCATTACCTTCGGCGTCCGCTCAGGACACGGTACAGCGCCTCAGTACGGCTCCACTCTCGGTTAAACGGCAATCGCGACGAGGAACGGACTACGCCATTCGCTAGATCCAACCAGATTACGAGATACGTAGAAGTTATGTTCTCCAGGGTTACGGATTCCCGTCAGCGGAAGGGAAGAGGGTGGAAGAAACCCGACGACAGGCAGGTTCGTCAAACTGTCGAGCGCACCCCAGGGCGTAGATCCGCACGTGATGGTTTGCACTCCGGAATACCTCGGGAAGAACCTTTTCAATTTCTCCTTCTCTTGTTCTTCCGCGTGAGGAAGCGGGCTCCCACTCGCGATAAAAATCGTCGTCGGAAATTAACCAGTAGCTTGCTCGTAGGACTCGCGCTCCCTCAACAATGCAACGCAGGTCAGCGTTCAGCAGTTCTGCTCGCATTATTCCGGCAGGAGCGAAAACGACGGGTTGCATCGCTTGGCGGCCCGAATAGAGGAAGAGACTTGCATCGTCGTATGCAATGACCCTGCTGTCCGTCGAACTGTTATCGCGAAGCCATGAATACGCCTCTCGCTTTTCCTGCAACATCGCGCTGCGGAGCTCGCTTGCCCGCCGGATTGAGATGGCGCCCCGCCAGAAAAACCAGCTTATACTAGAGAATATGACTACGACCGCAGCGCTTAGAAAGATTGCGGCTGGTCTTTCTGCATTCACGCTCCCATCGCGAAGAGCTAGCCCGATGCGCTTCATCAAATATCTGCCTTCTATCCATAGCCCTGCGGCCATAAGCGGAAGAAAAGGCATCAAAAACCGTTCAAATTCTGGATAGTCCCACAGGACGATCGCCATGCAGTAGAACGTCAATGCATAGGGAACGGGTCCCCACCCTTCAGCGCGGACTTGCCTGTAGTAGCCCCGTATCGCTCCGGCAGACAAGATCCCGGGAAGAACAAACGGCAGTGTTCGGAGGCCGACGAAACGGGGGTCGAAAAAATACTTGCCGGGCTGGAGTATCAGGCGGACGAAGTTGTCTTTCAGCGTGTGCCAGATCAGATGGTCCTGAATCACATCCGCTCTCCAAAAATCCAGATAGCTGGTGTAATACATCCAGGTCATGTTCCAAACGGGCGAACAAGAGGAAGCCGTGATGGGCGCCGCAGCCGGTGCAACGGCGATTGAGTGCCAAACGAAAAACCCAAGGAACGGGGCAACGCAAGCCGCAAAACCTATCGATTTCCGCCAACTGCCTCGAAGCAGGATTGCCAGGAAAAGGCCAACCGCGAGTGGTAACCCGAGCACCCGGATGAGGGTAGAGAGTCCCGTGAGTACCCCCGAAAACATCGCCCACGCCGTTCCGTGATCCTTCCGCAGACTCTCGCCAGTCAAGACGACCGCTCCCAGCGCGAGTGCTGCGAATGGAATCTCGGTCATTAAATTGGCGGAGTAGAAGAGGGTTAAAGGATCCAGCCCGCACAAGGCCGTTAAAACCAGCGATTCCACATCCTTGAAACGGGCAATTTTTCGAAAAAAGAGGAAGGCAGCAGAAAGAAACCCAAAGCCGAAAACCACGTTAAGCGCCAGCGCGCTGCTTAAATTATCTGGAAACGAGTGATTCCAACGCCATATCCAAGAAAGAATCCAAGGATAGAGAACTGGATACTTTGTCCCTGGCGGCGTGCCCGGAACGCTGGGCAAAATGTATCCGTGACCTTCGGCAAGCGCCTGCGCTGAGCTGAAATAAATTGAGTCATCTTCGCTCAGACCAAAAAAATTTGCAGGCTTAAGCCGTGCAACACAGATCGCATACACGACCAAAATGCAGCATAAGCCGAGCCACGGCGGGGCACGACGATATGCCGGGTTCCCCATCGAAAAAAAGATCATTTGAGTTGCAGGGGCTGGACCGCCGTTGTGCGGACAAACAGCGTGCTGAGATCGTCTGAATAAACTTTCTTCCAATCCGGGTTATTGCTGAGGGCCGTCGTGAGCGCCTGGCTGTAGTCAGTTTGCAGAAGACAGGATTGAATTCGGTAGGCTCGGAGGACAGCGAACGCGGCCGGTCTCAGATTATTAACTTGCAAGTAATCGGAGAGAACGCCTCCACGCTCGTAGAGATCACCGCGGCCGTCGATGAACACTTTCTGCTCAGGAAGCGCCCAGATAATATAACCACCATAGCCGTAAGTGTTGAACACAGGGCCCGGCACCTGGTGCTGACGCAGGTATTCAACGGCCCGCACCGGAAATTGCTTCGCAACGCTTTCTTGCAAGTGCTGTTGAGATGGAAAGTAATGAACGATGGCAGCTATCACTCCGGCCATTAAGAGCGCGTTTAGAATGTATTTGTCTTTGTCTCTTTGATAGCGAGGCAGCCAACGGGCGCGGATTGTTGCCAGAATGGGCGTGAAGAATGGCA
>QHYF01000053.1 GCA_003224075.1 Acidobacteriota bacterium | reverse complement strand
CCTGGATGCGTTCAGTTCTTGGGGGACCCTTGGCGAGGAGTTCCTCTTTCGGCCTCTTGGGTACCAGATAGTGGAAGTGCACGCCGATAGGGGCCAAGTACAGCTCCCGAACGTAGCTCGTGCCAGAGCGCCGTTCAATGATCAAGCTCTGCTGGTTTTTATCGCGTATAGAAAGGCCGGACGTCATAAGGACCACGACGCCATTGCGTCCTCGCAATTCGATCTGGGCAGGCAGTGCGGCCGATTTCAAGACGAAAGTATAGTCACCGGCTGGCATGACTCTGCCCTGCCAGCGAACTTCGTCCGGCAGCGTGAAGCTGCCGGTGCAGGCGGCGCCGCTCTGGGCAGCTGCCGGACCTACCCAAGCTGAGGCGGCCAGCAATCCAAGAGCAACAATAACCAAGATACGGGTACGATTTGTTTTCATGGTCAAAATTCTTTCCAAAACCAGATTTCCGTTTGATCCTTTACGCTCTGCCCCTGGAAGACACACGATTAGGAGAGCATTTGATGGGCCGCGAGGGCGGCGATGCGCTTACGATTCGCGTTTGCCGATGGAAGCGTTTGAAGGAGGGGAAGATAGCGTTGAATTTGGACGGACCGAGCGAGCATCTGACTTTTCAACAAGCGAGAGAATGCTATTCGGACGGATAGCCGGGCTATCGGTTTGGATAGTGTTTCACGAAATTAGGGGGAACGATCCTCGCTACGCCTTCGCGTTTTTCTTCAGCGCCACTCGCAAATCCAGGTTGCGTATGAGCCGGTGCAAGTAGTTCGCATGCAAGCCCAGGAGTTTGGCAGCTTCGGTGAAGCTTCCTCCGGACTGTTCGAAGGCGCTCACGATCAGCTGTTTTTTCAGGTTGCGCAAGGCTTCGTGATATTTCGCCGCAGCAGATGAGGACAAAGGCGCCGCGTCCAGGAGGGTTTCAGGCAGGTCCTCCGGGAGAATGAATTCGGCGGTGCCGATGACCACCGCGCGCTCCATGGCGTTTTCCAATTCGCGGATATTGCCGGGCCAGTCGTATTGCATCAAGCAAGAACGCGCTTCCGGTGCAATCCCTCTGACGTTGCGATTGCATTTTTGCGCGTAGCGTGCGGCAAAATGTTCCGCCAGAAGCGGGATATCTTCCGGATGCTCCCGGAGAGCGGGCAAGGTGAGCGAGATGACATTGAGCCGATGGAATAAGTCCGCGCGGAACTTTTCCTCGCGTACTGCTTTCTGCAAGTCCTTATTGGTGGCGGCGAGGAAGCGCACGTTCAACTTGATGGAGCGGGTTCCGCCGACGCGCACAAATTCGCGTTCCTGGAGGACGCGCAGCAATTTCGCCTGGAGCGTGAGAGGCAGCTCGCCCACCTCGTCAAGAAAAACACTCCCGCCCTCGGCGACTTCCAGAAGACCTTTCTTCTGGCAAATGGCGCTGGTGAAAGCGCCCTTTTCGTGGCCAAAGAGCTCGCTTTCGAGAAGCGTTTCCGTGAGGGCGGCACAATTCAGCGCCACGAAAGGCTGGTCCTTACGCGGACTATTCTTATGGATGGCGCGCGCGGCGAGTTCCTTGCCGGTGCCGCTTTCGCCTTGAATCAGTACCGTGGAATCGCTGGGTGCGACGCGCTCGATGAACTGGTAGACCGCGCGCATGCGCGGGCTGCGCCCGATCATATCGTGCTGCAGGCTGACTTCCGCGCGGAGCTGCCGGTTCTCAATGTCCAGACGCTCGAACTGGCGGGCGTTTTCGATTGCGATGGCGGCCAAGCCGGCGATGGCGGCGAGGAGCTGAAGATCGTCCTTCGTGAAAACCGTGGCCGAATTGCAGGAGTCCAGGTAGATCACGCCGAGGACCTGACCCGCAGCAATCAGCGGTACGCACAGTAGCGAGTGCGCGGCCTTGCGCTGCGCCGTTTCGCGGGATTCGGCTGAAGCCAGTTCAGGGCTTTGATTTTCAAGGATGGAAATGCTTTCCTCGATGGCGCGGCGCGTGAGTCCGCGGTTGACGTGGACCGGATGATCCGGGCCGGCCACGCGGTCCCACGCGACCGGAGAGGAAATCTCCTCGGCGTTGCCGTCGACAAGCAGAATCGCGCCTCGCTCGGCGGGAATCACGTCGAAAATCATGCCGAGCAATTGCCACTGCAAAGATTCCACGTCGCGGATCGAACCGATCGCAGTGCTGATTTTCAGGAGCGTACCCAGGGCGCGGGCCAGGCGCGCCGGTTGAGGCAAGGCCACCAGCGACTCCGGATGTAAGTAGAGGAGCTCGTCGGGGCGAAGCTGTTGCATCTGCCCGCCCGCGAGAGGGTTTTCATCCAGCTCGAC
The DNA here is from genome assembly GCA_003224075.1 of Acidobacteriota bacterium. Classification (GTDB taxonomy): domain Bacteria; phylum Acidobacteriota; class Terriglobia; order Acidiferrales; family UBA7541; genus Acidiferrum. The sequence continues at coordinate 10,605 of QHYF01000053.1, read as the reverse complement.
GGGGCTGCTCGCCGAAGCAGGAGAGTCTTCCAGTTGGAAAAGGAACAAAGAGTTTCCCACCGCGATCTGATCACCGCTTGCGAGCACGCGCTCTTTTACGGGGATGCCGTTGACGAAAGTGCCGGAACCGCTGTCCAAGTCGGTTATGAAGAAGCGCTCATTGTTGTAGTCGATGCGGCAGTGGCTCGGCGAGACGGATGCATCTTCGATGCAGATCGAATTGGAAGAATTCCGGCCGATCGACAGAATTCCGCCCACCTGGAACTCCGACTTCCTCAGCGGTCCGCTCAATGCTGCAAGTTTGGGCTGCACGGCTCGACTTCTTGCTACAAGTCTTCTCCGTCGACATACCGGCCTGATGGGAAGGCAGTATTCTAGCGCCAACGCCGGATGCTTGCCATCGCAAGGACTTTATCCGACGAGAACTCTATCCGAAAGGATAGTGCGACTATCCAATTGGTTCGTATCAGGTTCAGCTGTTCCTCTGGACTCCCAACATATTCGGGGATCGGCCATTTCCGCTTTCTTTTCAAGCACTTACCGGATTTCGTGGCGAAAATGCGGGCGGGTCGCGCAGAAGTCCAGCAGCAAACTAGTTTGCAGCACAGACCGTCCAACCACCCAGTCAGATAGCTACTCATTCCTTTGCCCAGAGTCTACCGCTGCGGTTTTCCGCACGAAACTGACCCCATCTCTTTTCAAACCAACAAGTTCGCCGCTAGTCGGATAAATCAGCCCCAGCAGACACGCATCTGGCACACGGGTTGCACTCTTCTCAAACATCGCGGCAACTTGTGAAACCAAAAATGGAGGTGGTCCATGAAATTCCAGAAAATGATCCGGGCGCAGATGATGCTGGTGAGTTTGGGAGCCGGACTGCTGTTGGCAAGTCCCGTTCGCGCGCAGCAGGAAGTGGACCCTACCTTCTTCGAAGGCGCGTCTGACGCTCCTCGACTAGATCAGGCGGTGGTGAAGGCAGCGCCGAGTCTGAAAGCGGCGAATGCCGCTAAAGCGGATTCACCCACTCCCTTGGCGGCACAGGAAGTGGACGCCGCGCAACTGACATCGTTGGATGCGAAGACGATCGTGGTTTTGATGCTCGGCATTGGCTCGATCGTGCTGCTCGGAATGACGGACGCAGTCCGCGGAAACAGGCGGACGTGGAGAGAAAGCACGCCGAGCGCTTTCCCCACGGGCGCGATGGCGAATTGAAGAGTTTCAGAACGACGTGACACGCAGCTCCGGGAATCGCGGCCCAGCCGGATTCCCGGGGCTTTTGCTTTTCAGCGCCGTCGCCAGCGAAGGCATGAGCAGATAGCTTAATTCTTTTCTTTACATGAACAGTGTCGAGGACAAGCGGCTCCCACCCCTAAAGCGTCGAGAAATGAAGAAGAGCTAAAAGCCGGGAGCGCCGGAGGCGGCGGGGCGCATTTCAGGGGCGTTGACGCCGAAGCGCAGATGCGCAAAGTAGGTTTGCCCCAGGGACATCGAACCGGTGTAAAGGTAGCCCCAGACGAAGAGGAGCAGGAACGGGACGGTAGCGTAATTCTCGTTGATGATGGCGTAGACGACCGTCAGTGAGAAATAAAGGCCCAACAGCACTTCCGCGTAAGGCATCCAGCCAGCTTTGTTCTTGTACGATTTCTTGACGAAAGTATCTTTCTTGCCTTCGATGCGGAATTTTGGCGTGCGCGCGAACTCGCTTTTCTTCCCGAGAAGGGCTTCAATCACGGCTTGTGCGTTGCGGACGGAAATGCCGATGCCCGTGGCCATGACAAACGGCAAATATAGGAAAGTACGCCACCAGGTTTTGGGCCGAAGCTCCTTTTGCGCGACGAGATAGAAGCTCGAAATCGAGCACGTGGAAGCGAGAAAAAGCGGCAAGTCGATGAGCAGCATCTGGAACCAGCCCTGTTGGAACCGCACGATCATGACCGGCAGAAGCATCGTGGAAAGCAGGACCATGAGCGGGTAGCTGATATTCGCGGTGAGATGGAAAAAGGCTTCGGCTTTGACGTGCCACGGAGCGTCGGACCTGAAAATCCTGGGAAGGATTTTTTTTGCCGTCTGCATGAGCCCCTTGGCCCAGCGCGCTTGCTGCGCTTTGAAGCTGTTCATGTCTACGGGAAGCTCGGAGGCGCATTCGACTTGCGGGAGATACAGGAATTTCCAGCCTTTGAGCTGCGAGCGATAGGAAAGATCCGTGTCCTCAGTAAGCGTGTCGTGTTCCCAGCCTCCGGCATCCTCAATGGCTTGGCGGCGCCACACGCCGGCAGTGCCGTTGAAGTTGAAGAAAGTGCCGCGGCGGGAGCGCGCGCCGTGCTCCACGACGAAGTGGCCATCAAGCAATATGGTTTCGACGTTGGTGAGCAGCGAGTAGTCGCTGTTGAGATAGGTCCAGCGCGCCTGCACCATGCCGATTTTTTCGCCGCCGTCGGGATTCATGAAATAAGGAATGGTGCGGCGGAGAAAATCGGGCTCTGGCAGAAAGTCGGCATCGAAAATGGCGACGAACTCGCCCTTGGCGGTCTTCAGACCGTTTTCCAGGGCGCCGGCTTTGAAGCCCTCGCGATTGGTGCGATGGATGTAAACGATGGGCATGCCCTGCGCGGCGTGGCGCTCGACGCAAGCGCGCGCCACCTGCTGTGTTTCATCTGTGGAGTCGTCGAGAACCTGCACGTCGAGGACTTCGGGTGGGTAGTCGAAACGTGAAACAGCTTCGACGAGCCGCTCGATCACGTAACGCTCATTGAAAATGGGCAACTGGATGGTGACGCGGGGCCAATTGGCGACCGGAGGTGGAGTCGGCGGAATATTTTTCGAATAGATAAAATAGTCGTACACCAGCCAGTAGCGATGCAGGCCATAAACCGCGAGAACGAGCAGGACGATGAAATAGGGAATCATCATCGCGAGGTCGAAGGCGTTGGCGTGATAAATGCCGGCGAAAGTCTGATCGCGGAGCCTGTGCAAGTAATGACTCAGCGGGTTTTGCACCGCGAGACAAACCGAAAGTAGAAGCGTGGTGTGCACAGTGATGATTTGGTCCAAATGCTTGCGCGCGATGTTTCGCGCTGGGATTTGTGAAAGATTCATTATAAGACGAGAACCCGCGCAGTCAAAGAGCGCACCTGGCCGCCGAAAGCTCACGAGGCTTGCGGCTGGCTAGGGAATAAGGACGATTTTTCCGGCGGCGCCGGGCTCCAGAATCTCTTTGTGCGCGCGCGCGGCCTCGGCAAGCGGCATCTCGTTCCTGACCACCGGTCGCAGCGTGCCGTTTTCAAGTCCGGCAATCAGGCCGGAGTGGATTTCCGTTTCTTCAGCTGGCGTGATGCCCCAAAGCGTAAAGGCCCGAATGGAAGCTCGGCGGCCCATGAGTTCGCGCGGGTTGATGGTGACCTCGCCGCGGTTGCCGATGACGATGACGCGGCCACGAATGGCGAGAAGTTTCAGGTCGTGGGCAAGGTTCACGTTCGCGAGCATTTCCAAAATAATGTCCACGCCGCTGCCACCCGCCGCTTTCATGATTTCTTCCTGATAACCCGCTTTGCGGTGATCGAAAACATGATGCGCGCCTTCGCGCGTGACCAGGTCGAGGCCCTTCTGCGTTCCCGCAGTGCCGAAAACAGTGAGCCCCATGGCACGCGCCATTTGCACGGCGGCGCTACCCACGCCGCCGCTGGCGCCATGCACGAGGACGGTCTCCGAAGCGTGCGCTTGCGCCGAGTGATACAGCGCGTGATACGCAGTCCCGTAAGGAACCCATACGCCCGCGCCCTGGCCGAAGCTGATCTTGTCCGGAAGCGCGTGCACCTGCTCTTCGAGCGCGAGGGCATATTGAGCATAAGCGCCGGTCACAGTCTTCGCGGTGTAAACGCGGTCCCCCGGCTTTACTTTCTTGACGCCGTCACCGACGGCTTCGACGACTCCGGCGCCATCCGAGCCCGGCGTGTAGGGAAGCTGAGGTTTGACAGCGTAGCTGCCTGCGCGCATGTAGGTGTCATAAGGATTCACGCCTGCGGCGTGGATACGGACAAGAACTTGTCCGGCGCCCGGTTTCGGGGTGGGCACCTCTTCGAGTTTGAGTACCTCAGGACCCCCGAATTCACGAACGAGAATCGCTTTCATTTCCGGACCTCCAACGTTTCCATTGCTCCAGTTTCTTTGCGTCTAGGAGACATCCCTCGGCCCCGGGCCAGCCAAAGCCGCTGGCTCTTCCTTCTTGATGGCAGAAAAAAACATCTGCAAATCAAAAGTGTTCTTCAGAGGCGATCGCCGCCGCTTCCTTTTCGATGAGCCCGGCGGAGCGGCCCCAGGCGGTCGTTTGCCAATTGTCTTTCCCTTTTTTCGCGGGAATCCACGGCGGCAGCGACTGATTGAGATAATCGGCAAGGGCGTAGAGATACGGCTCATACATGTTGCGCAACTCGGTGATTTTGCGATCGGCTTCGGGGCCGTCCTGGAGCTTCGTGCCGTGCTGGGCCAGCGTATCGCGAATGCGGCGCAAGTCTTCCGCGGGGAGACGATTGTGGGGAAGCGCACGCGGGGGCGTCTTGAAAACTTGTGACAAGTCAACGGCTGCATGGCGCGCGATGGCGAACGTAAGGTCGGCCTGGCGCTGGCAGGCGTCTTCAATGCCGACCTTGACCAGCGCGCAGGTGTCCAGAATCGCAGTCAGGGCAGCGATCCAGGACTGGTTGTCGTGCTGTGAGCGGAAAAATGCCAGCACCGGGTAGGAAAGATGGCTCTCCATCAGTTCGGCTGCCCAAAACTCCCAGTCTTTCAGAAGTTCGCGGAGCGCTTCGTTGCCGTGCGGGTAGGCGTGACGGCGGAGAAGCTCCCCGGCCGTGGGAGGAGTGCCGGCACGCGAATCAAGCAGGGAAATGTTCACTTCCCGTTTCGAAAACGAACCATAGATAAACGGCAGGTAACCAATGATGGCGGCGAGAAACCCAAATCCAAAACCAGCTTCCGTGACGACAAGCGCGCGTGCGATCGCTGAGTGCGGGACCACATCGCCGAGACCCAGGGTGAAAAAAGTCGTGCCACTGAGATAAAGGTCCGTAAGAAAGCTGGGCTGCGCCCCGGTCATGACCACGGCTGAGCCCGCGCCGTACTGCATCAGCCCAAAACTGAACACTAATCCCACGGCCCATACCCCGACCAGGATGAGCAGCGAGATCGGGCCATAGAAACCAAGAAGCGCCTCGCGGGTTTTGCGAGAAGGGACAAGCCGGGTGACGAATTTCCAAGATCTCCAGCTTGTTTTGTAAAACAGCCGCGCAAGCCGGAACCGGCGCGTGACGCGGCGCGGCAGGATGACGGCCTCGAACGCATCCCAAACCACGATCAGGAAAATCGCGACACCTAGAGCGAAAGCGCCGGGAGCTGGAATCATGTGCGGCATTGTACCTGTTTGGCTCAGCGAATGAGAACGCCCGGTTCTTACGGCTCGAGCCGCGCGCTGACGCTGATTTCGGCCTTGAAGAGCTTCGAAACGGGGCAGCCGGTTTCGGCCGCCTTCACCGCGGCGTCGAATTTCGCTTTGTCGGCGCCGGGAACACGCGCGACCAGATCGAGATGACTTTTCGTGATGGCGAAACCGTCCGGGAGTTTGTCGAGCGAAATGGTGGCGGTGGTTTCGAGCTTGGTTGCCGTCATGCCGGCGTTGCCGAGTTGCGCGGAAAGCGCCATCGTGAAGCAGCCGGCGTGCGCCGCAGCGAGCAGCTCTTCAGGGTTGGTGCCGACTCCATTTTCAAACCGCGTGCTGAAGGAATATTGCGTCTGCTTGAGCACACCGCTATCCGTCGAAATGGTGCCCTTGCCGTCTTTCAAGCCACCTTGCCACACTGCCGATGCTTTGCGCTGCATAACTTCGCTCCTTTTGCGCTTTTCGCAGTATTCATCTCAAGAGAATTCGATTCCCGGGCTCGTGGGAAGGGTATATTCAGAAAATGCCGTTGTCGAGACTCGTTTGCGTGCGCTCATGACCGGTGTTCTGGAGCAAACCGCGCACCGCCCCTGGCCGCTGCCCGTGGGCCCGTGGGTCATGGCCCAGCGCTGGCACGATCTGCTCTTCGCGCATTGGCCCGTCCCTGCCGCAGAACTGCAGCACCTCATTCCTACTCCACTGACGATAGATACGTTTAACGGTCAAGCATGGCTGGCGGTTGTCCCCTTTCGCATGTCACGTGTCCGGTTACGTGGGACGCCGGCCGTACCGTGGCTGTCGGCTTTTCCTGAACTAAATGTTCGCACCTATGTGAAGTGTGAGGGCAGACCCGGCGTGTGGTTCTTCAGCCTGGACGCAGGTAACCCGCTTGCCGTCGCCATCGCGCGAGCGTGGTTTCACCTGCCATACTTTCGCGCGCGGATGCGCTGTTCGAATCGAGATGGCTGGATCGAGTACGCCAGTCAGCGCGCCCACAACGGCGCAGTTGCTGCGGCCCTGAAGGGGCGTTACCGTCCTGTTGGCCCGGTGATTTTTCCTGTACCAGACACCCTCGAATATTTCCTGACGGAACGCTACTGCCTCTATACGCTCGACGGCAAGCGCCGGCTCATTCGCGGTGAGATTCATCATCTGCCCTGGCCCTTGCAGACGGCCGAAGCCCAGTTTGATCAAAATACAATGGCGGAAGCCGCTGGGGTTCTGCTCCCGGCGGGCAAGCCGCTGCTGCATTTCGCGAAAAGGCAAGACGTCATCGTGTGGCGGCCCCAGCGCCTGCCTTGATTCCCAGCAGTGCATTGTCACCGTTTATGAAAAATGAAGGAGGCGGCGACGACTATGAACACGAAACCGACACCGTAATTCCACCTGAATTTGTTTCCGGGGTACAGCACGGTGACAATGCTTAAATCGGAAAAGGAACCGTAAGTCCGTCTTCCCGGAGGGCAAGGATATAGCCTTCGATGGCCTCGCGAATATTGTGGATCGCGTCTTCTTTGGTTTTTCCCTGGCTGATGCTTCCCGGCAGACTCGGACATTCTGCGACCCAATAACCACTCTTGCCGGGGTGGAGCATCACCTGCCGCATTGAGTCACCTCTGAAGAAATTCTAGCACGTGCCTCACACGTTGAGGGTGAGTGAGACCAGGTCGGTGCGCGCGGGCGGAGCAAGCGGCGGCAGCTTCGAGCGGTCCACCGGGTGATAGAGCGTGTCGCGCTCGACAGGGACGCGGCCGGCGGCGCGGATGAGGCGTTCTAGTTCGCTGCGCGGCGTGAACTCCGCGGTTTTTGCGCCTGCGTCGTGATAAATCTTTTCTTCGACTACCGTGCCGTCGAGATCGTTGGCTCCAAAACGCTGCGCAATCTGCGCGATGCTTGGCGAGAGCATGATCCAGTACGCTTTGATGTGCTCGAAATTGTCGAGCAGCAATCGCGAGGCGGCGATGTTGCGCAGGTCGGCGTACCCGGTCGGCTTCGGGATGTGCGACAGCGCGGTGTTGTCCGGGTGAAACGCCAGCGGGATGAACGCCACGAAGCCGTGCGTCTCATCCTGCAGCTCGCGCAGCTTGACGAGGTGGTCGACGCGCTCTTCTTCCGTTTCCACGTGGCCATAAAGCATCGTGGCGTTCGAACGCAGACCGATTTCATGCGCCTGCCGCGCGATGCTGAGCCACATCTGCCCGCTGACTTTGTGGTCGCAAATGATTTTGCGCACCCGCGGATGAAAAATTTCCGCGCCGCCCCCCGGCAGCGAATCCACCCCGGCTTCCTTCAATTTCAGCAGCGTCTCCTTGATGGTGAGCTTGGCAATGCGCGCGAAGTAGCCCACCTCCACCATGGTAAAAGCCTTCAAATGCACGCCGGGACAGCGCTGCTTGAGCCCGCGCATCATCTCCAGAAAATAGTCGAACGGCAAATCCGGATGCAGCCCGCCGACAATGTGAAATTCCAGCGCGCCTTCGCGCGCGCCCTGTTCCGCGCGGGCGTAAATCTCTTCCAGCGCGAAGTTGTACGCGCCCGGCGCGTCGGGGTCGCGGCCAAAAGCGCAGAGCTTGCAGTGCGCCACGCAAATGTTGGTCGGATTGATGTGCCGGTTGACGTTGTAATACGTGACGTTGCCGTGCTTTCTTTCGCGCACGTAATTCGCCAGCCAGCCCACGGCTAGCAGATCGGGCGAGCGATAGAGTGTGATGCCGTCTTCAAAAGAAAGCCGCTCGCCCGCAAGAACCTTGTCGGCAATCGGCTTCAACCGTTGGTCGGTGATCGTGAGTTCGCCCATTTCGAATCCGCCGTAGAATTCAAACGCGCCAAACCGCCGCTGCAGCGCCCCAGAACAGCAGGAACAACATACTAATATAGCCGTTCACGGTGAAAAACGCAGCGTCCAGCTTGCTCAAATCGTCCGCTTTGACGAGAGAATGCTCGTAGGCGAGCAGGGAAGCGACCACGGCGATGCCTGCCCACGCCGGCCAGGGCAATCCTAGACTGAACGCCAGCCACGCGAGAAGCGCAATCACGCCGATGTGCATCCCTCGCGCAATCACGAGCGCATTGGCGATCCCGAATTTTTTGGGCACGGAAAAAAGCCCCGCGTGCTGATCGTAATCAACGTCCTGACACGCGTAGAGCACGTCAAATCCACCAACCCACAGCGTAACTGCGGCGCAAAGGATCAGCATGCGCCAATCGAGACCGCCGGTGATGGCGATCCATGCGGCAGCCGGCGAGATGCCCAGGGCAAATCCGAGAAAGAGATGCGACCAGTTGGTGAACCGCTTGGTGAAGGAATAGAAAAAAAGAATCGCGATGGCCAGCGGCGCAAGCTTCAGCGCAAGAGAATTGAGCTGCCACGCGGCGAGAAGAAACGCGGTGACTGCGGCGAGCGTGAAAAACCACGCAAATTGCAGCGTGAGAGCACCTGTCGCGAGCGCGCGCTGTTTTGTACGCGGATTCTCACGGTCGTAGCGCAAATCGGCGATGCGGTTCATGGTCATGGCCGCGGAGCGCGCCGCGACCATAGCCACAATAATCCAGAAAATTTGGCGGACTGAGGGCCAGCCCCTTGGAGGTTGATGCGTCGCGCGCGCAGCCAGCAGCGCGCCGGTCAGCGCGAACGGCAGCGCAAAAACGGAGTGCTCGAACTTGATCATTTCGAGCACCGTGCGTATGCGGGTCGTTTTCATCAGCAGAAACAAGAATCGAACGCAGAGTGCGCGGTGAACTCCGGCCGAAGCGGAAAAGATGCCGGCGCTCCTCTGTGAACTCTGTGATCTCTGTGTTGAATTCTTTTCATGCTTTTGCTTCCTTCGAAGCAGAATGCCCGGTCCAGCGGTACATTTTTTCTTGAGGGAGATTGATTTCTGCCAGCACGCGGCAGACATATTGCGTGACGAGGTCGTCGATCGTTTTCGGATGGTCGTAAAACGCCGGAACCGCGGGCATGATGACCGCACCCGCCTGCTGGGCACGGATCATATTCTCCAGATGAATGCGATTGAACGGCGTGTCTCGCACGCAGAGAACGAGCTTGCGATTCTCTTTGAGCATCACGTCGGCGGCGCGCGCAACCAGGTCGTCGCTGATCCCATTGGCGATTGCGCCGAGCGTACCCATCGAGCAGGGGATCACCAGCATCGCATCCACGCTGTAACTCCCGGACGCGATGGAAGCGCCCACATCTTTGTTGGGCAGAATTTCGATTTTTGCCGCCGCGCGGTCCAGAATGCGTGCCGGGAGTTGTCTTAAATCACCGGCCGAAATGCCCAGCTCCTCGGCGAAAAGGCGTTGCCCGGTTTCAGTGACCACCAGGTGAATGCGCGCCACGCGCGGGTCTTCCTCCAGCAGTGCGAGAGCTTTTTGCGCGAGAATGGCCCCGCTGGCGCCGGTCACACCCACGGTGACAACCTGTTTTTGCGTGTCTGGCATATTTTCCGCGCGGATAAGTTCAGTCTCGCAGCGGCATGGAGGCAAGTCAAGCGAAGGTGATCGTCCCATGCGATGATAGAATTCGCGGCGGCCGGAGAATATGAATCAGAGTGATTTATTGAAAATTCTGGAATCGGTGAAGGCGGGCGAACTCGCGCCGGCAAAGGCCATCGAGCGGCTCAAACATTTGCCGTTCGAGGATATTGGCTTTGCGAAAGTGGACCATCACCGCGCGTTGCGGCAGGGTTTTGCCGAAGTGATCCTCGGAAAGGGCAAGACGCCGCAGCAGGTCGCGGAGATCGTAAGGGCGATGCTGCGCAAGAAAGACTCACGGCACAACATTCTCGTGACGCGCGTGGACGCGAAAATTTATTCGGTTGTGAAAAAGACCAATGGAAAAACCGCGCGCGCGGCAAAATTTCATCCCGTTTCCGGAGTGATTACAATTGAGCGAACCCGGGAGATTACCGGCAAGGGAACAATTCTCGTGGTTTCCGCGGGCACCAGCGACATCCCCGTGGCGGAAGAGGCGCTGCTAACGGCGCGCATGATGGGGAACCGCGCGGAACCTTTGTATGACGTCGGCGTTGCCGGCATCCACCGGCTGCTCGAGCACCGCGAGAGCAAACTAGCGCAGGCGCGTGTCATTATTTGTGTGGCGGGCATGGAAGGCGCGCTGCCGAGCGTTGTCGGCGGCCTTGTCGCCGTGCCGGTGATCGCCGTTCCCACGA
>QHYF01000308.1 GCA_003224075.1 Acidobacteriota bacterium | reverse complement strand
TGTGGAAACCGATTTTCGACAAGGAACCAGTCGCGTCCATCGGGGCGCTGGCACTTGCGCCGTCAAACTCGAACATCATTTACGTGGGTACCGGAGTGAACAGCCTTTATTCCGACATTACGTACGGAAATGGCGTGTACAAATCGACGAATGGCGGAGAGACGTGGCAGCACCTCGGGCTCGCGGACACGCTGCACATTGCGCGCATCCTTGTGGACCCGCGCAATCCGGACATCGTGCTCGTGGCTGCCCTGGGGCACAGCTTCGGACCGAACGAGGAGCGCGGCGTCTTTCGGTCCATTGACGGCGGACGCATCTGGAAGAGAGTTCTGTTCAGGGACAATGTAACCGGCGCCGTGGACCTCTGTTTCGAACCGGGCAATCCGCGCGTGGTCTTCGCGACGCTTTGGCACGCCATCCGAAAGCCGGGGCAGAAGGGGACTTCGTCTGGCCCTGGCAGCGGGCTTTACAAATCCACCGACGAGGGTGTTACCTGGACGCAGATTACGGGGCACGGACTTCCCGGCGGAGACTGGGGCCGGTCCGGTGTGGCGGTCGCACCGGGGACTCGCGGGCAGCGCGTTTACCTGATTCTTGAAGCGAAAGAAAAAGATGGCGGGCTCTATCGTTCTGACGATGGCGGAGCAACTTGGAAAAAAGCCACGGCGGATCGACGGATCGAAGGGTATTGGTACATGGGCGAAATTTTCGTGGACGCAAAGAATCCGGATGCGGTCTACGTGCCGGAGCAAAATTTGTACCGCTCGACGGACGGCGGGCATACTTTCACGGCGATCAAAGGCGCTCCGGGCGGCGATGACTATCATACGATGTGGATCGATCCCACGAATTCGCAGCGAATTATCCTGGGCGTCGATCAAGGCGCGACCATCAGCATGAATGGCGGCCAGTCCTGGAGCACGTGGTACAACCAGCCAACGGGACAATTTTATAGAGTGGCCACCGATCATCGGTTTCCCTATTGGGTCTACGGACCGCAGCAGGACAGCGGCACGGTCGCGATCGCCAGCCGCGGAAACAACGGACAAATCACCGAGCGCGACTGGTTTCCGGTTGGACCAGGAGAGAGTGGTGACACCATTCCGGATCCGCTGGACCCTGACATCGTCTACAACGCGGGTCCCTTCGGCAGCGTCGTGCGCTTGTCCAAAACCGCCGGGCAGGTGCGCGATATATCACCGGCGCCGGTCTCTTTTGGCAGCAAGTACCGTTTTAACTGGACGATTCCACTCATTTTTTCGCCGCAGGATCCGCACCTGCTTTATCTGGGGACGCAATTTCTGCTGAAGACGACCGATGCGGGCACAAGCTGGGAGGCCGTGAGCCCTGATTTGACGCGCACTCCCGTCAATGAAAAAGATCCGAAGCAGGCGCTCGGGACGATTCTGACGATCGCGCCGTCGCGGGTCCGGGAGGGCGTGATCTGGGCCGGGACAGACGATGGGAACATCCAAGTTACGAAAGATGCGGGCCAGACGTGGCAAAACGTGACTCCGCCAAGCGTGTCGCAGTGGAGCAGGGTGAGCATTCTGGAAGCTTCGCATTTCGACCCGGGCACCGCTTATGCGGCCGTCGATCGAAACAATCTCGATGATCTGCGCCCTCATATCTTCCGAACGCGCGACTTCGGTCAGACCTGGCAGGAAACGGTTGGCGGTATTCGCGACATGGATTTCGTTCGCGTGGTTCGTGAAGACCCTGGGCGCAAAGGGCTGCTGTTTGCCGGAACAGAACAGGGCGTTTACGTTTCGTTCGACGATGGAGATCATTGGCAATCGCTCCGGCTTAACATGCCGGTGGTAGCCATCCATGATCTGGCCATCGAGCAGGATGACCTGATCGCCGCGACGTACGGCCGCTCATTCTGGATTCTCGATGATGTTACGCCGCTTCGCCAGGCGAATGCGCGCACCGCATCTTCGGGAGCGCATCTCTTCGCGCCGCGCGCAGCGATCCGCGTTCGCCGCGATGAAAATCAAGACACACCTGTGCCTCCGGAAATTCCGGCAGGGAAAAACCCGCCCGACGGCGCGATACTGAATTATTTCTTGCCGGCGAAATCCCGGGCGGACATTCAATTGCAAATCTATGACGCGAATGGAAATCTGGTTCGCAGTTTTTCGAGCGCCGCGGCGGCGAAGGAGCCGGAGGAGCCGGAGGAGCCGGAGGAGCCGGAGGAGCCGGAGGAAGCTCCCTTCGTTGCAGAATACTGGATCGCACATCCACAGCCTCTTTCGAAAGAAGCGGGCATGCACCGTTTCGTTTGGAATTTGCGCCACGCCGACCCGCCGGCGATTCACACGCAGTCTCCTTACAACTATCCGATCGCTGCGATTGTCGGCTCGACGCCTCTGCCACCGGAGGGCCCGCTGGTGCTTCCGGGAAAGTACGAGGTCCGGCTGAAGGTCGGCGAGCAAGTCCTTCGGCAGTCCCTCGAAGTCAAAATGGATCCGCGGGTGCAGGCCGTTCGAAACGAATTGCAAAGTTCTCTAGAGCTCCAACTGAAGATCTCAGCGTTACTTGGCAGAAACTACGCCGGCTTCCAACAGGTGAAGGAATTGCGGGGGCAACTGTCCGAACTGAAGAAGCGTCCGAAGGATGATCCCGTGGCGCTGGCTGCCAGCGCGCTCGACGCAAACGTCGCCGCGCTTGCCGGGGAACCCACGCCGATTCTGGAATCTCCCAAGACGGCCAGCTTCATGGCGGTAAACGACAGCCTGACAACGTTGATGGCGCTAGTCGACGGCGCGGACTTTGCGCCATCGGACGAATCGTTTGCCGCCTATCGCCGGCTCTGCAAAGGACTGAGTGAAACTCTCGGTTCGTGGCAGGAGCTGAAGAACAAAGATGTGGCAGCGCTGAACGCCTTGCTCGCCAAGGACAATCTCGCGGCTCTGCCCGGCACTCCCGGTCTTTCCGTTGATGGGGGCTGCGGAAACTGAGTGGGAAAGACCGGCGTCATTATTTTCGATTCGGTGGAAGAGAGCGGAAATTGGCGCTACCTCAGCGCCGAAGTCCGCTGCAGTTCCGCCAAATCAGCCAGCACTTCGGCACTGTGCTTTGCCGCATTCACGTTGAGATAGGCCTTGCAAACGATGCCATTCGGATCGATGAGAAACGTGTGGCGCGCGGAGAGTTTCGCAACCCCGAGATTCACCAAAGAATCGTAGCTGGCGGACACTTGATGTTTTGTATCCGCGAGCAGTTGGAAGCTGAGACCTTCCTTGGCGCAAAACTTTTGATGAGAAGCTTCATCCTGCACGCTGACTCCGAGGATGACGGCATTTTTCTGCTCGTACTGCGCGAGGTCGCGCTGGAAATTGTGCGCTTCTTTCGTGCACCCGCTGGTGAAATCCTTCGGATAGAAATACAAAACGACCCACTTGCCTCGGAAATCGTGGAGGCTGAGCGGTTTTCCATCCTGAGAATTCAGGGTAAAGTCCGGCGCGGGAGTCCCCGACGGAGGCGCTTTGTCTCCCGTGCGCATCGCGCGAACGACAGCGACAACAACGAGCACAAGGACTAAAGCGATGAAGATTACATTCATTTTCATTTCACACACTCAACTCTAGTATCGAATCCTGCGAGTTTCCAAACTTGCCATTGCTGTCCTGTAGCGGATTCAGATTCAGCCCTGCCTGCGATGATACATCGCCGAGGGATGCAGCAGCCAAACACACGCTACTCCTTTTGGCTGAACAAGCCAAAGCCGAGACGGAACTGAATGGTATT
>QHYF01000288.1 GCA_003224075.1 Acidobacteriota bacterium | reverse complement strand
GGCTGGATGCCGACGGAAATCCGATCGCGTGGACCCACACGATAGTGGGACAGTCCATCACGCAGGGCACACCGTTCGCAGCCTATACCATCAAGGACGGAGTAGATTCCACGTCAGTGGAAGGCGCGGCGGACATTCTTTATGGGATCCCGAACCTGCAAGTGGATCTGCACTCGCCAAAAATTGGCGTGCCGGTGCAGTGGTGGCGGTCGGTGGGACACTCGCATACGGGATTCTCTGTAGAGGGATTCTTCGACGAAGTGGCGCATGCCGGCGGGAAAGATCCTTTTGAGCTTCGGCGCAAGCTGCTGGCGAACCAGCCGAGGATGCTGGCGGTGTTGGAGCTGGCGGCGGAGAAGGCCGGTTGGGGCAAGCCGCTGGCGAAGGGGCGCGGGCGCGGAATTGCCACGCACTTTTCATTCGACAGTTACGTCGCGCAGGTGGTCGAGGCGTCCGTGGAAAAAGACGGTACTGTGCGCGTGTACCGCGTCGTGTGCGCCGTGGACTGCGGGCGCGCCATCAACCCGGATGTCGTAAAGGCCCAGATGGAAGGCGGGATCATTTTTGGGCTGACCGCGGCGTTGAAGACGGAAATTACGCTGGAACAAGGACGCGTGCAGCAGACCAATTTCCACGACTATCCAATGCTGCGCATGTTCGAATCGCCAGAAATCGAAGTCCACATCGTGCCGAGCGAGGCGAACCCCACCGGTGTTGGAGAGCCAGGTGTGCCGCCGGTGGCTTCGGCGCTGGCCAACGCGATTTTTGCGGCGACGGGGAAGCGCGTGCGCCGGCTGCCGATTCAGGCGAGCGAGCTGGCGGGGGGAAGCGAGGCGAAGTCATGAGCGCAAGACAAGACGCCCGGACTTGGCAAGCCCTGCTGCTGACTGTGGTGGCGGCAGGAGTTGCCACGGTCGCTGGGTTTGCGAGCGGCGCGCGCGTCGCTGCTGCGCGTGCGCCGAGGCTGGATGCCGACGCATCGCGCGCGGCGTTTTTGCAGGTCTACAAAGTTTTTACCTCGCCCCGCTGTCAGAACTGTCATCCCGCGGGAGACGCGCCGCTGCAAGGCGACGACAGCCACGTCCACATGCAGAACGTGAAGCGTGGGAAAGACGGCAACGGCGTGTACGGGATGCGCTGCGACACCTGCCACCAATCCGCAAATTTGCCGGGCGCCCACATGCCTCCTGGGAATCCGAGGTGGTCACTGCCCCCCGCGGAGCACAAGATGGTCTTCGTCGGTCGAACTCCGGCGGAGCTGTGCCGCCAGTTGAAGGACCCCAAGCAGACGGGCGGTCGGTCGTTGGCGCAGTTGCTGGAGCATGTCTCGACCGACCTGCTGGTGGGCTGGGCCTGGGACCCGGGAACGGGTCGCGCGCTGCCGCCCCTCTCGCGCGCGGAAACTACGTCGCAAATGAAAACGTGGATCGACGGCGCAGCCGCCTGCCCCGAGTAGAAGCTGAGCAACATGACGGCATCGCGAACCGGCTCAGTAAACTGCGTTGACATCATTGGAAGCGTACTTTAAGCTTGATGTTTGTTTCTAGAGGGAAAGGTGTGACTGAGCGCGATGAGGACGTACGTAGCCAAGGGTGAGGAAGCCGAAGCGCTGAGAGTCGGCGCAAATTGGTTTGTGGTGGACGCGACGAACCAGGTGCTGGGGCGCCTGGCAACCAAGGTCGCGCGCATTCTGATCGGCAAGGACAAGCCGAGCTTTACCCCGTACCTGGATTCCGGCGACCATGTGGTGGTGATTAACGCTGACAAGGTTCGCATGACCGGGAACAAGGTCGAACAAAAAGTCTATTACTCGCACAGCGGCTATCCCGGCGGGCTGAAGGCGGTGCCGGCCAAGCGCGCGCGCGAGACGAAGCCGGAATGGATGGTGCGCGAGGCGGTTCTCGGAATGCTGCCGAAGAACAAGCTGCGCGCGCGGCGCGCCAAGAAGTTGCGGGTGTACCGGGATGCAGCGGGTTTGGCGCGGCACGCGGGGCAGAAGCCGCAGCCGGTGACGGTTTAAGAAGATTCTGTGGGCGCCGGACTTTCGCGATATTTGTGTTCCGGTTTCTACCGGTAAGCCCGGCAATTTTTCCGCACGTTGCTGTTCCTTCTAAGTGGTGCCTTAGCGGGGAACAAACCGGCGTGGAGTTGAGTCAGCCGTGAAGCGGCCGTGAGAGGCAGTTGCCGCTGAACGGCGACGTATCGAGAAGGCCGCCCTGCGGCTTGCAAGCGTTAGGAGGAGCGTTGAGTACAGCGGGTACGCCAGTTGACAGCAAGACATGGATTCTCGGAACAGGACGGCGCAAGGAATCGGTGGCGCGCGTGTTCCTGCGCCCCGGCTCCGGGAAGTTCACGGTGAACCACCGTTCTGTCGAGAACTATTTTCCCAATCATGCGTGGAAGCATGACGCAATGGAGCCGCTCAAGTTCACGAGCCTGGCCGAACAGGTGGACGTGGTGGTGACCGCCAACGGCGGTGGAGTTGGTGGGCAGGCAGGAGCGGTGCGCATGGGGTTGTCGCGCGCGATTGCGCGATTCAATCCGGAGCTGCGACCGTCGCTGCGCAAGAACGGATTTTTGACGCGCGATTCCCGAATGAAGGAACGCAAGAAGTACGGACAGAAGGGCGCGCGGAAGCGCTTCCAGTTTACGAAGCGTTAGTTTTTGTGGTTCCGACACGGTCGGAACCACAGCGAGCTCCGTCCCGGCTTGCCGGGGCGAGATCACGGCCGGCAAGAAGCCGGCAAGAGGCTGTTCTTCGGCGCGAATCCGAGCTCGAAGAGGCCCCGACCCCATCGGGGCGCTCCACGAGCCAAGAAAGGCGAAGATGCAAACAGCTATTCCACCAGGAGGAAACTTGGCGGTAGAAATTACGATGAAAGAGTTGCTGGAGGCCGGAGTTCATTTCGGTCACCAGACGCGCCGCTGGAACCCGAAGATGAAGGAATATATTTTCGGGGAACGCAACGGCATCCACATCATTGACCTGCAGAAAACCCTCAAGATGTTCCGCGAAGCGAGCCGCTTCGTGAGCGAACTTTCCGCGCAAGGCAAAACCGTTTTATTTGTGGGCACCAAACGGCAGGCTCAGGAAGCCGTCGCCGAAGAGGCCAAGCGCTGCAGTGCGTTTTTCGTGAATCACCGCTGGCTGGGCGGAACGCTGACGAACTGGGCGACGCTGCAGAAATCCATCAAGCGGCTGAAGCTGCTAAAGGCCATGACGGAAGACGGCCGCATCAAAGAGCTTTCGAAGAAAGAACAGGCGCGGCTGGATCGCGAGATGAAGCACCTGCAGCAGAACCTGGAAGGCATCGAGAACATGGCCCAGTTGCCGGACGCCATGTTTGTGATCGATTCCAACGCGGAAGAGATCGCGGTAAAGGAAGCGCGGCGCATGGGCGTGCCGGTGGTTTCCGTCGTCGAC
>QHYF01000296.1 GCA_003224075.1 Acidobacteriota bacterium | reverse complement strand
GGAACCGGTCTTCTGCCTGTAAGCCGGGACTCCTCCACACGCCGCCGCAGGCGCTGCTGTTCGCGCTCTTCGCGCCAGGCGTGCCAGCGCGCCTGTGCCTTTTGCAAAATCCCGAGCTTCCCGGCCGCACCGATGGGGCCTTTCGGGCCGCTGGCCCAAGCATGCGCGCTCGAGAAGGAAAAGCTCGTGGTCATGAAAAGGGCGGTGAAGAAAAGCGCGAAGGCGACCACATAGGCCCCCCAGTTGAAGCTGGCGCGCAGCCCGCTTGAGGCCAGCGCACCAACGATGCCGCCCGCGGGGATCGCTCCGCGCACCTCTGGTACGTAGGGCAAAAGCGAGAGCAGGGCAGGGAGCGAAAGTAACAAGAGCCCGTAGCCAATCAGCGTAACGATCTGCGAATCGATCACCCGGCTTCGGCACCAGCGCCATCCGATAACCGCCATGGCCATGGGCAGGAGGAACGCGGCAAACCCGAAAATCTGAAACAGCAAATCCGAGCCGTACGCGCCCACCGGCCCGATCCAGTTCCGCGCGGGACTGCCGTCCGGCGCCGCCGCACTGACGTTGAAGGACGCGTCGCGTGGAGAATACGAAATCAACCCCAGCGCGATCAAAACCGCCAGCGTGATCCACAAGAACCCGACCAGCTCATTGAGCCGTTTATTGCCTGTTGGAGTCAGAAAGCGCACGAAGATCTCCTCAGCTTAGGGGGAAGGCTGAGTGTCGCGGCGGGATGCTGGCGCTATCGCACTCCCGCTTGGAGGAACACCCGAACAACCTTGAATATAGCAAATAACCGGTCGCGAGCGGCAATCTGTTTTTTCGCGAGTGTTCCAGGAAATCCTTAGCCAACCAGTCTAGACGTGCAGAATAAACTCCAGTCTAGATGCCAAGTACAGAACAGCCACGCCCACAATGATTCGATAAATGGCGAACGGAACGAATCCGTGCTTGCGCACCCAAGCCAGAAACCATGCCACCGAAACGTATGCCACGAGAAATGAAACTACGAATCCTATCCCCAAAACCACCCACTGGTGCGCATTAATCTGCGAGACGCCAATCGGATTCTCGCCCTTCCCCAGCACTGACTTGTACAAGGTGTATCCCGTGGCCGCCACCATCGTGGGGATCGAGAGAAAAAACGAAAACTCCAGCGCCGAAGCTCGCGACATCCCGGCAATCTGGCCGCTGGCTATCGTCGACATCGACCGCGACGTTCCCGGAAAAACCGCGGAAAAGATTTGGCAGAAACCGATCCACGCCGATTGCCCCAGGCTCATCTCTTCCATTTTCCAGGTGTGAATCCGGCCGCTTCCAGACGCCGGTCCCGCCGCCTCCGCCTTGGCGTTCCTTGCGTCCACGATCCACATCACCACTCCCCCGATGAGCAGCGACCACCCCATGATGACCAGGTTCTCCAGATTCTTGCCGATCAGCTTGGTCAATAGGAAGGAAGGAAGCGCCGTGATCACGAAGGCCACGGCGATCAATCCCAGAGGATGCGTGAGCGGCGTCCGGTCTCCTGCCTCGCCGCGCGGAAATGTGGACAGAAATCCCGCAATGCGTCGGAAGAAATACACCGGCAAGCAGGCGATGGCGCCAAGCTGGATGACGATGGAATACATTTTCCAATAACCGCTGGCCAGGTCGATGTGCAGCAGCGCTTCGCTCAAGCGCAAATGGGCTGTCGAGCTGACCGGCAAAAACTCCGTCAGTCCTTCGATGATTCCCAGCAGAACCGACAGCAGGTAATCGCTCAAAATTTTTCTCCTGATGGTATGCCGGCTTTGCGTGCTGGCGGCAGGATTTTGCGCATTTCGTAGGCATCGAGCCGGCCCAGATAGTAACGCTTCAATACGGCTTCGATACGATAGCCGTGGCGCTGCCAGAAGGCAACCGCCGCCTCGTTGTCAATTGCCGTTTCCAGCAGGATCGACCGCACTCCCCGCGCGGCAAGATTGGATTCCAACTTTCCTATCAGGGCGGTGCCGACGCCGCGCTGCCTCTGCTTCTCGCTCACGTCCAGCGTAATGATATGCGCCAGTGGCGGATTTTCCTCAGACACAATGAACCCAACGATGTGATTTTCATCGGTCGCCACGACGCAGTCCGCGGACGGCAGCGTCAGAAAATACCGCAGCGCCGTTTTCGAATAGGAAATTCCTGGCGGGAAACACGATTGGTCCAGCTTATGGAGAGCGGAGAAATCGTGTGGCTCATACGAGCGGAGGCTGAGGGCCATTGCGGAATTGTAGAACAGAACGTCCGTCCGATGGCCCGACTGCGGCTCTTCGACAGCTTCTTCTGCGCACCTCTGTTCCTCACTTCTTGGGATTCGCTGGCGGCATGTGCAGGCCCAGTGCTTTCACCGTGACTTCATCTGGAACGGTCTGGCTATCCTGCTTTGTGACCACCGCGAAGCCGCCGCTGTAATCCCACATGGTCCAGCCCATGCCGTATTTTTCCAGCGTCGTGCGAACGTCGGAAATCCACGCCGCGCGATCTCGCGGATTCGCGGCTTTGCGGTAGACGCCAAATTCGTTGCAGGTCACCGGCACGTTCCAGCGTTTGGCCCACGCGGCGACCTGGCCGATTTCGCCCTCGATGCGCGCCGCGTTCCAGCGGTCCAGTCCGTAGTGGACCGCTTGCAAGCGATTCACCGCGTCAGGGATCAGCGCGGCGGCCTGCTGCACGTTTTCGGGCGTCGAAGGATACGGCAGGTCTTTCAGGTAGTGTACGTAATTCGTGCTCCAGGTCGCACCCTGGTGCGTGAAGATATGCGGATCATAGAAATGAAAATTGTAAACAATGTTCGGGTCGCGCAGCGGATCGAAGAATAGCAGTTCATTCTCCGAAGACCAGTACGCTCCGGCGGCGACGACGGTGTGTTGTGGAGCGCCTTCACGAATGGCCACCGCCAGCTTTGCCTGCACGCCCTGCCAGCGATACCGATCGCGGAATTCCGGCTCGTTGAGAATCTCGAAGAAAACGAGCTCGGGACTTGTGGACGAGTAGTGCCGCGCGAGCTGCCGCCAGAAGTCCTCGAACTGCTCGACAAAGTCATTGTCGCTCGAGAGTTTTTCCTTGAAGTCGGAATCGGGATGAATATCAACGATCACCGCC
>QHYF01000295.1 GCA_003224075.1 Acidobacteriota bacterium | reverse complement strand
TTTTCAATCGTGAATCCGAGAAAGGGGCGGCCAGAAAAGCGGAACTTAAAATTGCGAAGGGCGGCCCGAATTACAAGCTGCCTTCCCTGACGCTGCTTCATGAGGGCCAGCGCGGCCAGAAGCTGGATGAAGACGAGCTGAAACAGCGCGCGCGCGCAATCGAGAACAAATGCCTTGAATTCGACGTGCAGGGTCGGGTGACGCAGATCAATCCAGGCCCGGTCGTCACGACGTTTGAATTCAAGCCGGAAGCCGGCATCAAGTACAGCCGAATTATCAGCCTCACCGATGACCTGTGCCTGGCGCTCCAAGCAGAATCGATTCTGATCGAACGCATTCCGGGCAAATCAACGATTGGCATCGAAGTGCCAAACGACCGGCGGCAGACGATCGCGCTGCGGGAAATCATTGAGGCGCCGGAGTTCATCAATTCGCCGAGCAAGCTGACGCTGGCGATGGGACGCGATTTGCACGGGCGGATTCGCGTCACGGACCTGGCGGCAATGCCACACTTGCTGATCGCCGGCTCCACAGGCACCGGCAAGAGCGTGTTCATCAACTCGCTGATGATGTCGATTCTGTATAAGGCGAGCCCGGACGAAGTGAAACTTGTGCTGGTCGACCCGAAGCGGCTGGAGCTCAGCCTTTACGAGAACATTCCGCACTTGCTCGCCCCGGTGGTGACCGATCCCAAGATCGCTTCGAACGTGCTGCGGAATGCCACGCGCGAGATGGAGAATCGGCTGAAGATGCTGGCGCATCGGGGCGTTCGAAACATCGACCAGTACAACCGCACCTTCAAGAGGGATCAATCACTTTCACTGTTCGAAAGCGTTGAACAAAATGAGCACAAGCCGCTTCCCTACCTGATCATCGTGATCGACGAATTGGCGGACCTGATGATGGTTGACACCAACACGGTGGAAGAATCCATCACCAGGCTGGCGCAAATGGCGCGCGCGGTGGGCATCCACTTGATCCTCGCGACGCAGCGTCCCTCGGTTGACGTGATCACCGGCCTGATCAAGGCGAACTTTCCTGCCCGCATCTCGTTCCGCGTGGCCAGCAAAGTCGATTCGCGGACGATTCTCGATTCGAACGGCTCCGAATCGCTTCTCGGCAAAGGCGACATGCTCTACCTGCCTGCCGGTTCGGCGCGGCTCCATCGCATTCACGGGCCGCTGGTCACGGAAGAAGAGATCACATCCGTGTGCGACTTTTGGCGAGAGCAGGCTCACGCAAAATACCAGGAAGAGCTTCTCCAAGCGCCAAAGGAAGAGAACGGCAAGGCCGAAGATGCGGCTGAGGGCGAGAACGACGGCGGAGAGGATGTTGACGACGATCTCTACCAGGACGCGATCCGCGTGGTCTGCGATGCTGGCCGCGCCTCCACTTCGACGCTGCAGCGGCGCCTGCGCATCGGCTATGGCCGCGCCGCACGCCTGATCGATCTCATGGAAAAAGACGGCATCGTGGGCCCGCCGGACGGCACCAAGCCGCGCGAAGTGCTTAAAAACCGCAATTGGATGAAAGAATTTGACGATTCCGCGCACTGATTTGCGGAATTTTTCTCACCGAATTGACACGATTCCACATCGCCCCTACAATTTCTAAATTGCTTATGCCGGGGTAGCTCATTGGTAGAGCGCCGCCCTGAAAAGGCGGGCGTAGCCAGTTCGATTCTGGCCCCCGGCACCATTGCTCTCGGGTAGCCTTCTTGGATTTGAGATCCACTATCTTTCTTCTCATTGACCGTCGCCGGTGTTTCCCAGGGTTCCCGGCTTGCCAAGTGAATCCGTGGCGGCTATCCCGGTGATCAGGCGCGCGCCGCGGCTAAAAGTGAGGTATTCAAACCCCCACTGAATGAAGACCAGGACGCGGCTTTGAAACTCCACGATATAAATGAGGTGGACGAAGAGCCAGATCAACCATGCGGGCAGCCCGGAAACGTGGATGCCAAAAATATTCGCTACTGCCGCTGCGCGGCCAATGACCGCCATGTCGCCCTTGTTGAAATAACGGAATCCCGGCAGCTCTCGCTTTCCTTTCAAACGCGCACGAATGACTTTAGCTGCGTATGCACCACCCTGAATTGCGACTTGCGCGACACCCGGCAACGGCTTTCCCTCTTCATCGGCGGCGTGCGCCAGATCGCCGATGATGAAAATGTCGGGATAGTTCGGGATGGTCAGATCGCGATTTACCTTGATGCGGCCGCTACGGTCCGTTTGCGCTTTCGTGCGCTCGGCAAGTTTCGCGCCGAAGGGCGTGCTCGTGACGCCGCCGGCCCACAGCACCGTTTTCGCCGCGAGCGACTCGATGGCATCGCCACGCTTAAACGTGACGCCATGCGCGTCAATATTTGTCACCATGACGCCCTTGAGGACCTCCACGCCGAGCCGAGTGATCAACTTCTCGGCCTTGGCAGACAAGTCCTCCGGGAACGCACCCAGTACCCGCGGCGCTCCTTCCATCAAAATGATCCGTGCCTCCCGGGGATTGATCTTTCGAAAATCATGCCGCAGCGTTTCTCGGGCGATTTCAGCAAGCGCTCCGGAAAGCTCGAGTCCGGTGGCGCCTGCTCCCACAATGACGAAAGTAAGCCAGGCGCGGGCTTCTTCCGGCGTGGCAGCACGCTCGGCGCATTCGAAAGCGTACAAAATCTTGTGGCGTATGGCGGTTGCTTCTTCGACAGATTTCAGGCTCGGCGCCCACTCGCGCCAGGAGTCGTTGCCGTAATAGGAAGTCTGCGAGCCGGTCGCCACGATGAGCGAGTCGTATTCGAACGAAGCGCCGTCGCGCAAAATCACGCGCTTCGCCTCAGGGTCGACGTCCACGGCCTCGCCGAGAAGAACCCGCGTATTTTTCTGGCGGCTCAAAACGCCGCGCAACGGAGCGGCAATCTCTCCCGGAGAGAGCGAACCGGTGGCCACTTGG
>QHYF01000293.1 GCA_003224075.1 Acidobacteriota bacterium | reverse complement strand
CGCCACCAGATCATCCCACCGCACGACTTCCGCCCGTATAAAACCCTTCTCGATGTCGCTGTGAATCTCTCCCGCCGCCTTCACCGCCGTTGCGCCCTTGCGAATCGTCCACGCGCGCACTTCCGGCTCCCCCGCCGTGAAAAACGGAATCAATCCCAGCAAATCATACGTCGCGTGAATCAACCGGTTCAGCCCCGGCTCCTTCAATCCATACGACGCAAGCAATTCCGCCGCTTCCTTTTCCGCCATCTCGGCAAGCTCCGCTTCCAGCCGTCCGCACACCGCCACCACCGCCGTCTTCGGCCTGCCCTGCAGCGCGCTCAATTTGTGCCGCTCCACCGCTGTGGCCAGCTCCGCGGCTTCGTCATCGCCAAGATTCAGCACGTACAGCATCGGCCGTTGCGACAAAAACAGGAATCCGCCGATTGATTTTCTCTCCTCCGGCGGCAACTCCAGCTCGCGCAGCGGTTTCTCC
>QHYF01000294.1 GCA_003224075.1 Acidobacteriota bacterium | reverse complement strand
CGATGAGCGAAATAAGTTGTCCCGCGATGAACAGTTGAAAGTTGCGGTGCTGCATGGCGCGGAAGCGCGTGGACACGGCCGGATTGACCGCTTTGCGGTCACTCTTCAAAATGTTCTTCCTCCATTCGTTGGATGCGGGAATTCCGAACTAGTCAAGATGCCGTGGGGTGGCGTGCATTGTCAACGCAGAGAAATGGAAATCTCAGAGACAATTTAGCCTCTTAAGAGCGCGGCGCTGCTGCGTCCCAAATCAGTGCGATGAGTTGCAGGCGGAAACCGGGTGTGCGAATTCCGGGGAGCCATACCGGCATCGATTGCTTCCCTCTTTTACTATGGACTGTAGACTGTGGACCGGCTTATTCGTTCGGCGGATCAGGCGCTCCGCCCACGTGCAGGTGGCTCAAATCGCGCAGCATCGCTTTGTCTTCTTCACTCATGCCGCGCGTAAAGTTCGGATCGCTCAAGTGCTGATTCCGCGCCGACTCCGGCATGTTCTGCAGCACACCCAAACGCTGTTGAATCGCTCTCCTGCGATCCGGCGGCATCTGGCGCCATTTCGGCACCACATCGTTACGCACGTGATCCTGCTGCTCCCTCGTCATCTGTCCCCAGATTCGTCCACGATCGAGCATTTCCTGCCGCTGCGCCGGGGGGAGGTTTCTAAGCCTGTTGTTGTTCTCGATGACCTTCCGTTTTTCTTCCGGGCCCAGGTCCCTAAAAGTCTTCTGCGGCCGCGGTGGCGGAGTGTATGCCGAAGGCGGCCGGTTGGGATTAATGTCGGACCGGGCGCCAGTCTGCGCGCGATTTAGATTCCGTTCCGGCGGACGTCCCGTGTTTTCGTTCTGGCGCCGCTCGGATTGCGCTCTCCGGGCGTCTTGCTGCTGCCAGCGTTCCTGTCTCTGTTGCTGCCCTTGCTCCCGTCTCTGTTGTTGCCTTTGCTGCTGTCTTTGTTCCTTCGGCGGTTTATTGTCCTCGCGATTCTGCGCCCAATTCGCGCGCTGGCCAAAGCTCGGCGCCGCCATGACGCTGATCCCCAGCGCCAGCAAGCACCCAGCGAATTGGATTCCTGGTCTCATGTCCCCTTACATTTGCTGATTCTGCTGTGTCGATTCGTCCGCCTGCAGCGGTGGCGGCAATTCCGTTAGCGGCGCAAAATCCGAAATCACGTCGTAGTTTTCGAGCACAGGCATATCTTGGTTGATCTTGTCGATATCCGTCGCACTCAACGAGCTATCCGGAGGGCGCAAACCCAGCCATACCGTCGCCAGGAGCAGCATCGAAGCCGCAAACGCCACGCGCGGCGACGGCGCGAACCACGCCCACCAGCTCTGCTTCACCGGCTCCGCGGCCACTCGCGCGTGCACGCGCAAATCAAACGCCGCCGAAGGTTCGATCACCGGCAGCTCATCCAGCAAACCGCTCACCGCGCGAAACTCATTCGCGCGCAACCGGCACGCCGCGCAACTCCCGAGATGCTTCTCGACCTCGAGCCGTTCGCTCTCCTTCAAGCGCCCGTCCACGTATCCAAGTATTTTGCCTTCCATCCGAGCACAGCTCATGACTTTCCTTCCTTCTCTACCCAGGGTCTACTGCTTTAACTGCTGCGCCACGAGGGGGGCAAGTTCCACTCGCAGCGTTTCGTAGGCCCGGAAGAGCAGCGATTTCAGCGCGCTCTCCGAGCATTGCAGAATCTTCGAAATCTCCCCGTAATCCAGCTCCTGATACTTGTGCAGAAGCACGGCGGCGCGTTGCTTCTCCGGAAGCTTCTCGATCGCATGCCGGATCATTTTGCTCCGCGCCTTCTCGATCAGGTGCTGCTCGATGTTCGGATGCTTCTCGGCGACGTCCATCGTCTTCTCGCCGCCGTCCTCGGCATCCGCCGTCACGGGCGCATCCAGCGAGATTTCCATGCGCTGGTAGCGGTTGTCCCGCACTGAATTCAATGCCAAGTTGGTCGCGATCCGGAAGAGCCAGGTGGTGAACTTCGCGCTGGGCACGTAATCTTCCCGTGCGCGGTACACTCGCAAGAAAACTTCCTGGGCTAGGTCTTCCGCCTGTTCCCGGTTCCGAACCATCCGGTACAGGAAATTGACCAGTGGACTCCTGTAGCGATGGAGCAGAAGCGCGAACGACTGTTCATCGCCCGCCTTCACGTCCAGCATCAGTTGGACGTCCGACCTGGCCATAGCCGCCACACTGTATCAAACCCATGCAATCTCAGAAAGTTGCAATTGGCGGGAGTACTCTACAGCGAACATCAGGCGAAGAACAAACGTGTTGTAGATGTCCGGCTTCGGCCCCAGCCTTCCGTTCCTAAACGTGGAATAAACGCTGCATTATCAGTAAACTAGCCACACCAACGAAAACCAGCAAGGCCATCCGCCAGTTCGGCTCGCGGTTCACTTCTGGCAACAAATCCGTCGCTGCAACGTATACCGTAACGCCGCCCGAAAGCGGCAGCGCATACTTCAATTGCCCTTGCAGCGCGCTCGTCAGCAGCACTCCCAGAAGCGTCGCCGCCCCTAATAACCCCGCCGCCAGAATGGCGTTGCGCTTCCCTTGCCCGCTCGCCAGCACCACCGACGCTACGGTGAATCCTTCCGGCAATTTGTGCAGAAACACCGCGAAGAACATCACCGCGCCGAGCCATGTCGAAACCAGAAACCCCGCTGCGATCGCCACCCCATCGAAAAATGTGTGAATCGTCAAGCCCAGCAGCACACTTGTCCGCGCGCGGTGATGACTCATCTCCTCAACATGCGTTTCCTCGCCAAAATGGAAGTGCGGGGCCAGCGTGTGCTCGAACAGATGCACTAGGAAGTAGCCGATCAGCACAAACAGCAGCGCTTGCTCCCCGCCCAAGTGCACGGCTTCCGGAATGATCTCGACGAACGCCACCGCCAGCATGTACCCGGCGCCCAGCGCCAAAAAATATTGCAAAAACTGCCGCGGCCAATCCTTCCGGACAACAAAATAGCCGCCAATCAAATTCCCTGCCGCCGCCACCAGCCCCAGCAGCGCCGCCACTCCCGTCCGAAATGCCAAATCATGTGCCATAGCCAGTAGCACAGGCTTCAGCCTGTGCCAATCTTCGATCCATCTAGGCGGTAACGCATAGTCGCAAATTCATCTCGGCCTCGTCTTCTCCGCGCCCTCTGTGTTCTCTGTGCCCTCTGTGTTAATTCTTGTTTTTTCTTTTCTTCATTACATTCTTGTCTCTCTTCTTTATCCGGAATGCCGAAACAAAATCACATCACCCTCTTGCACCACGTACTCTTTCCC
>QHYF01000292.1:1201-8089 GCA_003224075.1 Acidobacteriota bacterium | reverse complement strand
CCATTTTTCAACATCGCCACGAAATCGTCCGACCACAGCCAGACCATCATAAATGACAAGGGAGCCGGGGCCATGCTCCTCTTCAGCTGAAGTTCCGTGGACGCGTTTGAGCTTGTCGTCATACATAACTTTCACGTAGATGACCCTCCGGTTGCTCGTCCGGGGAGGAATTCTTGGAATTGTGGCCATCGCCTGCCTTATCCTTTCAAGATTTCGTCAATTGCTGAATCGACGTCCAACGCCACACGCCGCGCCGCATCGAAGAGGTCCCAAACGGGCGCGTAGTCCTCTGAGGTGACAGTTAGCAATTCTCGGTCGTCGAGATCGGCCATTGTGATGACACGAGTCGGACCCAACATTCTCACATTGATCTTGTATTTCCCCTTGAGGGATGTAGCAAATTCATTTGTCACCGCCGTGGGTTCCCATCGCAGCTTTCCCTCTCGGGTCGACTCCATTAAGTATTGTATGAACTCCGTATCTTTGTTAGTCAGCATCAGACATCATCCTTCTCAGAAATCTGCTTCGCCTCGGCTAGGACACCGCTGATCAGACCGGACGCCCGCAGGTGGGTCACTCCTGCTTTTTCCCT
Source organism: Acidobacteriota bacterium (assembly GCA_003224075.1). Taxonomy (GTDB): domain Bacteria; phylum Acidobacteriota; class Terriglobia; order Acidiferrales; family UBA7541; genus Acidiferrum. The sequence continues at coordinate 7,497 of QHYF01000292.1, read as the reverse complement.
CATCTTCTTTGGAGATTCCGGCCATATCTGCAATATCTGAGCGACCTTTGCTATCGACTGGGCCAATTGTCCTGCAGTCAAGAGATCGTTTAGAGCATTTTCGGTCAAAGTGCCGGACCATCGTACACTCACTGATGTACAAGCTGATTGTACTTCGTTCCCTGCGTGATAGGCAGCCCTCCATTCCTTTCCCATGAGAAAGATTCCTATCTCTCCCATTTTCTGATGCGCTCTTTGTAATTCCTCAGTTAGATCGTGCAGCGTCGCTCTGCGCGCAGCTTGTTGAGCGGCTTCTTTTGCCCCCTGCGCAGTTACAAGAGTCCAAAACCCTACGCCAAGGCCTGCAAAGCTAGCTACCGTCCCACTGATGGTCCAAGCGTCCATACGCGGTTATGTCCTCAGATACTACCTAGCTTCTACTCTTTCCGCCACATTCATCTGTCGGCAGGCTGATTAGATGACGGCGTCGGCTCCTACTCCCGAGTAGACTTGGTTGCTGTTCGACGGAAAAGCGAAGAGAGGGGTAAGAGTGGGAAGAGAGGGCCGCGAGGGAAAAGCAGATCTCTCCGGTCCGGTCGGCCCCGTGGGGAGTGGCGAGTGACGAGCAGGGAGTGACGAGTGGCGAGTGGCGAGTGACGAGTGGGGAGTGGGGAGTGACGACCCATCGCCCGAATGTGCTTCCGTTTTGTCAAACCAACTCGATCATCACGCGCCGTCCGACCATCGCTGCCGCGCGTTGCAGGCTGGAAAGCGTGATGTCGCTTTTCGGACTAAGCAAGCGGTCAACTTGCGTGCGGCTGGTCTTGAGCAGTTTGGCCATCTTGTTTTTGGATATTTTCCGTTTCCTCATGGCCTCGTCGAGCTGCCACGCCACGACTTCCTTGACCGCCTGCGCTTGGGCCTCTTCAAAAATGCCCTCTGCCTTCAAAAAATCATCAATGCTCGAACCCAAATGGTTCTTGCGCTGCTTGCGCTTTTTGCTCATCGTTTTAACTCCTTCTGGCGCTTGCGCGCCAAGGCCAAATCCTCATCCGGCGTCCTGCGCGTTTTCTTGATAAAGCCGTGCAGCGCGACGAGGTGCTCCTGGTGAAGGCAAAGCAGCACACGCGCCGTGCGTTTCGTGGGCAGGTCCGTGCGGACCTCCCACAAACCGTTTCCCAGCGGCCGGCAAAGCGGCATTCCGGCGGGCAATCGCCATTGCGCGCGCAACAGGTCTTTTCCTATGGCGTGCCGCTCGGCTTCCGGCAATCCCTTCAGCCATTCCCGCACGGGCTCACTTCCTGGCCGCAGGCGGTAAAAAATCAGCGGGATTTTTCGCGGCTGCCGGTCTCCGGCCACCTTGCACCTTATATGGTACTATCGTACCTTAAAATGTACAGCCAGGCAAGCTATTTTAGACTGGGAAATTTAAGGGGGGCAAAAGCCCCGGAAGCTATTGCCACCAGAATTCCCGGGAAATGGGGTCCCAGGCGAGCTCCTGTGACAGGACTTTTCCAGAGGGATCAGTATCGATGAGGGCTATCACGCGCAAGCCGGAGCCGGCGTCGTGGGAATAAGGAAACGTACGCAGGATGACGTGGAAGCCGCCGGGGGTTTTTTCAACGGTGGCTTTGGGAAAGCGCGCGACCTGGAGGAAGCGTCGCGCCACGAGCGTATTGCGGGCGGCATCGAGGGCGGCGGAGGGTTCGGGTTTGTACGAAGTGATGGCAGAGTCGGGATCGAGGTTTGCGCCGGGGCCGACGCTAACTTCGAGTTCGTGGAGGGCGCTATCGGTTTCGACGATGCCGCGCCAGCGGAAGGGAGAACCGGACTCGGCGAAAGCAGCCACTCTGCGGGGCGATTGACCGCGATAGGTGCGGGATTCCATGGCCGCCAAAGCATCGCTGTGGAGGACGAAGCGCACGCCGATATAAAGAACCATCGCGGCGAGCGCGAGACAGGCGCCGATTCTTCCCCGAGGGCTTTTCGATTTGGCACCGATTTCCTCCGTGACCAGCCCGCTGAGCGTGGGAAGAAGAATTCCAGCAAGAAGAATTCCCAGAAGCCAGAGATCCAGGTGCGCGACCCAATCGAGCGCGAAGCGGCGCGCTGAGAAAGGCCAAAAGAGTTCCACGCCGGCGCTTTGACAAACATCCATGAGCAGATGGAGAAGAGCGGCGGCCAGGGCGGCAACGAAAATTGGGGCGGGGGAAATGTGTTTCGCGCCAGGTTCACGTTTGCGCAGGAGAAAGGGAATCATGACAAACAAACTGAACAGAATTGCCGCCAAAATCGAATGGAAATAGGTGCGGTAGAGGTTGAGGAAGGCGGAGGGGCCGAAGTGGCTGCTGAACGAGTCGAGGTCGGCGAGGGTGCCTGCGACGAGGATGGCGGCGGTCGCCGGGCGCGCAGCGCGCGGGAACGCCATGCGCTTCAGGGCGTAAGGATCCACGGGTAGAGTTATCTCATGAATTTGGCAACGGAGGCGATGCGCGCATCCCGGAAGCGGGAACTGGGCTGCCCGTACTCCAAGCGGTCGGCGCAAAAGCGGCGGGGTAAACCCGCCGCTACAAGGCTGGAGACAAAAAAGAGAATGCACCGGTCTAAAGACCGGCCACTACAACGGCGAGGCGGGGACAAGGAGTTTGAGGGCGCGGGGGACGATCTTGAATTCGACAGGAAGGCGGGCGAGGGGCTCGCCGTCAACCTGAGCGTAGACAGGATTGTTGTCGAGGGGTTCGCAGACCAGCGAATCAGCTTTCCAGAAATGAACGCCCTCTGTCCCGCGAAGATTGCCCATCCAAAGCGTTGGCAAATAACTCAGATAGCGGAGTCCGCTTTGCGTCGTGAGGGCCATGACCTCGAATTGATCTTCGAAGAGGTCCGCGCCGGTGGTGATCTTGAATGGCCCGCCGTAGTTTGTGGTGCGGCCGACGACAACCAGGGAGGCGTCGGTTTTCTTGCCGCCGATGACGACGCGAAAGTGCGGGAACTTATAGCGGAAGACTTCGCGGGCCCCTTGCCACCAATAGGCGAGAATGCCGAGGCGGGCTTTGAGATCAAGATCGAGGGAATAAACAATCATGCCATCGGGGCCGGCGCCGGCGACGCTGAGGAAGAATTTTTTCTTTTCCGGTTGTCCGAGCGGAGAGGCCAAGCCAAGAGCGATTTCCTTCACTTCGCCGTGAACCAGCCTTTCCGCGGCGCTGGGAATGTCCCAGGGCAAGTGCAGTTCCTTTGCGAGAACATTGGCGGTTCCACCGGGAAGAAGAGCGAGCGGGACGCGGCGGCCGTTTTTTTGAGCGGCCAGGCCGTTGACGATCTCATTCAGCGTGCCGTCGCCGCCGCAGGCAATGACGAGCTGACGACCTTCGGCGGCGGCGCGCCGCGCGATTTGGGTGGCATCGCCCGGTGCGGTGGTTTCAGCGAGTTCTGCTTCGATGCCGCCCAGGGCAAAAATGCGCCGCGCGGCATCGAGCGTGCGGCGGCGTCCACGGCCGCCGTTGCCGGCGTTAGGATTGTGAATCAGCAGCGCGTTGCGCAGTTCGGCGGTCATCCCTGTTGAAGAGGTCTCCCGTTCGTGACGTAAGAGATTCATTCTATATAATGTCTGCGAATTTTGAGCATATGTTCCACAATAAAGCGCTAAAGAGAGATTCCTCAGGCCTAAAGGCCTGAGCTACAGCTCGGAATAACGTCTGCGAATTTTGAGCATATGTTCCACAATAAAGCGCTAAAGAGAGATTCCTCAGGCCTAAAGGCCTGAGCTATAGCTCGGAATAACGGGCGAGAGAGAGGGCTGAGGGTTTCATGGCTAAAGCAGCGCCTGCCAATGTGAAGAAAGAGATCGAAGAGCTTCGCGAGAAGCTGCGGTACCACGAATACAAGTATTACGTGCTCGATGAGCCGGAGATTTCGGATGCGGCGTACGACCGGCTGATGAACCGGCTGAAAGGGCTGGAGGCGGCACATCCGGAGCTGGTCACGCCGGATTCGCCGACAGTGCGTGTCGGCGGAGCGCCCCACGAAGGTTTTCAGACGGTGCGGCATGCGCGGCCGATGCTCAGCCTCGATAATGCTTTTTCCTACGAAGCGCTGCGCGATTGGGACCGCCGGGTGCGCCAAGGCAGCGGGCGGGAAAAGATCGAATACATTGCGGAGCACAAATTCGATGGGCTGAGCATCTCGCTGCAGTACGAGGATGGCGTGCTCGCGCGGGGAGTGACGCGAGGAGATGGCACGACCGGGGAAGATGTTACGCCGAACGTGAAGACGATCCGGTCGATACCGCTGCGGGTGGAGGCGGCGGTATTGAAGAAAACCAAGCTGCCGGCCGATTTCGAAGTGCGCGGGGAAGTAATGATGACGCGGAAAGCGTTCGAAGCGCTGAACCGGCAGCAGGAGCAAATTGGCGGGAAGATTTTCGTGAATCCGCGAAATTCGGCGGCGGGAGCGGTGCGCGTGCTCGACCCGGCGATCACCGCATCGCGGCGGCTGGATTTTTTCGCGTACTACCTGCTGGTGGATGGGAAAGTGCCGTTCGCAAAACATTCGGACTCCCTGCAGGCATTGAAGCAATTGCGGTTCCGCGCTTCGGATGATTGGAAACTGTGCTCGGGGATTGATGCGGTGATCGAGTACTGCGACGAGTGGGACGGGAAGCGCGAGAAGCTGCCGTATGAAATCGATGGCGTGGTTATTAAGGTGAACTCCTTAGCCATTCAAAATGAACTGGGTTACACGGCCAAGGCGCCGCGCTGGGCGATTGCGTACAAATACCCGGCGCGGCAAGAGACTACAGTCGTGAAGGACATCATTGTACAAGTGGGCCGCACGGGGACGCTGACACCCGTGGCGGTGCTCGAGCCGGTGCAAGTAGGAGGCGTCACTGTCAGCCGTTCCACGCTCCACAACATGGATGAGATTGAGCGGCTGGGGCTGCAGATTGGCGATACGGTGCTAATCGAGCGGGCGGGAGAAGTGATTCCGCACGTGTTGAAGGTGGTGAAAGAAGGGAAGCAGCGGAAGCCGTTTGAGATGCCGAAGCGTTGCCCGGAGTGCGGAAGCGCGATTCATCACGTGGAGGGGGAGGTGGCGTATCGGTGCGTGAATGCGGCGTGCCCGGCAAAACGAAAAGAATCGCTGCTGCATTTTGCGGGACGGCACGCGATGAATATCGACGGGCTGGGCGAAAAGATCGTGGATCAACTCGTGGACAAGGGCCTGGTGAAGGACGTGGCCGATCTTTATTCGCTGAAGCTGGAAGAGGTGGCCGGGCTGGAGAGGATGGCGGAGAAATCGGCGCAGAATTTACTGGATGAAATCGAAGCCAGCAAGAAGAATTCGCTGGCGCGGCTGATCTATGCGCTGGGGATTCAATTTGTCGGGGAGCGCACGGCGCAATTGCTGGCGGAACATTTTTCATCGCTGGAGGAATTGGCGGGGGCGAAGGAAGAGGAGTTAATGGAAGTGCCGGAGGTGGGGCCGAAGGTGGCGGCAAGCATTGTGGAATTTTTTTCGGAGCCGGCGAATCGGCAGCTCATCAAAAAGTTGCGCAAGGCGGGCGTGCATCCGATCGCGGAAAAGCGGCAAGTCAGGAGTGACAAGTTCACGGGGAAGTCGTTTGTATTTACGGGCGGGCTGGCGAATCGCTCGCGCGAAGAGGCCGGGGAAATCGTGCAGCAGCACGGCGGGAAAGTGTCGGGGACAGTGAGCAAGAAGACGGATTACGTGGTGGTTGGCACTGATCCGGGATCGAAGTATGAGAAGGCGAAGGAATTGGGGGTGACGATACTGAGCGAGGCCGAATTTGAAAAGTTGGTGGATCTCAAATAACGGGTCTGCAATCCTACTTTTGTCGCCGAGCCAATGAGGCCGATTGAAAGAAGCCGCGCAACATCCGAGCGAGTTTAGAAAAAAGCTGGGGGAACACCGCGAAAACCAACGTCAACAAAAAAAGTATTTGCAGAATGTGTTGAAGCAGAGGGTTCAGGGCCGGAATATATTTGTCCACTGGCGCCGACTCCCCGGTTCTTATGCCTCTCCTGTTACCGAATAAGAAGAGTGCGAGCGAATACAGTCCGATGACAGCGAGAGCGCCAAGAACACATGTTACCCAGATTCGCGGAGACTTCCTGAACAGGTTCTGTCGCCAGAACAAGAGGATGTAATGGTCGCCTTTGCTGAGAACGTGGAACGCGTCGTTCCACAAGCGCAGCTTTTCAGGGCTCTCTCGCTTAATCCTTCGATAAGCTCGAGCCATCAACAGGGAAATCTTCTTCTCGTACCCTGTGGTGTCATATTCGGCTTCGAAAGTA
>QHYF01000292.1:0-1187 GCA_003224075.1 Acidobacteriota bacterium | reverse complement strand
GCCTGTCTCGGTGAAGTACATCATTCGCTTTTCGAGATCGGACAGCGGTACGTGTTCAAGGGCGGCCTGCTCGGCAGTTTGTTGGACCAGAAAATCCTTAGCTTCGCGGACTCGCATTTGCCGGGATTATAAGGCTGGTCAATGCTCACGAGAAAGCGAAAAGGCGGGCCTAAACGAGGTATAATACAAGCTGGCGGGCGGGCCGGGTGATCGCTGGTTCCGGCGGATGGAGTGGCGAGGTAAACTCGCCGCTACAAACGTCGGGGCGGGAGGAAAGTCCGGACACCGTCCTGAGGCACGCTGGTCACTTTGCGGGCGTCTCTACGGGCGATCGCGAAGTGGTTGGCGGAACTCTTGACAGGGCAACGCGCCTGATAACGTCAGGGGGCCAGCCACGCAGGGTCTGCCGGAAGGCAGAGTTACACGCTTCGGCGTGTAGCGTCCCGACCAAGTCGGGGCGCGGTGCGGTTGAGCTACGGAAAGTGCCACAGAGAATAGACCGCCGGCGGAGCGCAGCACGGTGGCATCGCGCAGGGAAACCTGCGGGACGTCTTCGCAATGCACGCAACGTTTGGCAAGGGTGAAAAGGTGGGGTAAGAGCCCACCGCTCCGGTGGTGACACCGGAGGCACGGAAAACCCCGCGCGGTGCAAGGCCAAATAGGAGGGGAGAGCCGGCCCGGCTCGATGAGTCAGCGTTCATGAGGCCGACCGCTTCGCGGTCGCCACTCCAATGAACGCGCTCCTTCCCGCGGTGGCGCAAGCCATTGCGGATGAAAACCCTCGGGTAGGCTGCTGGAGTCACGGTGCAAATCGTGGCCTAGAGGAATGATCGCCGCAGCACGCGAGCCGTTTCATGGCTTGCGCGCTGCACAGAATCCGGCTTACAGGCTCGCCCGCCAAATACTTTCGCGTTTTACCAATCTTCTCACTTCTGAACAAGAAAGAAGCCGGGCATGAGGCCCGGCTTCTCGGTTAATGAAGCTTGCTGAGTATTGAACGAAGTAGATGATCTTTCTCTTAGAAGCGCCAACGCAACCCCGCGTTGAGCCGCAGGTTATCCTGTCTCCTCCGACCCGCCCCCGGAACCTCCGCGAAGTTGGTGAGGAGATAGTCGACCGGACCTAGGCGAAGGGACACATGTTTGGTGTAGGGGATGTCCACGCCGCCACCGGTGGCCATAGCGAAC